>JAZQVZ010000001.1:0-13360 GCA_045632105.1 Eubacteriales bacterium
TTTACACAGAAGGTATGTACGGTTATATTTTCGGGCGACAGCGCAATTACGTCGTCGACCGTCTTTGAAAAGATCTTAAAGCTATCTCCGGGGAGTCCTGCTATCAGGTCAACGTTTACAGTCTTGATCTCTGCTCTGCGAGCGTCATCAAAAGCTCTGTAAAACTGCTCTATGGTATGGTTTCTACCCACACCGCAGATGACCTCGTCGCATAGGCTCTGGGGGTTTACGCTGACACGGGTAACTCCGTATTCAGCCGCGATCTTAAACTTCTCATAGTTTATAGTGTCGGGGCGACCTGCCTCAAGAGTATACTCCTCAAGGGTAGATACGTCGATCTCTCCCGATATAAACGAAAGAAGATCGCGAAGCTGCTCTTCGTCAAGTATAGTGGGCGTTCCGCCACCTATATATACGGTCTTTACGTTAAGACCGAGTCTTTTGATAATATCAAAATTAGAGCGTATATCCTCCTTGAGCTTTACAAGATACTCAGGTATCAGCGAAAGCAATCTCTTGGAGGTATAGGATACAAAGGAGCAATAGGTGCATCTCGAGGGACAGAAGGGTATGGAGATATAAACACTGCAATCCTTGGGCGAGGGTACGCCAACGATATTCTTCTCAAGCACCGCAATATTGGTAGCCAGCGCCGCCTTCTTGGGAATCACGAGATAGTCTGTGTTGAGCATCTTCTTTACTCTGGTCTTGCTGTAGCCCGCATCAAGCATCTCACTTGCCACCTTTGCAGGGCGCACACCTATCATCATTCCCCAAGCGGGACGATAGCCAAGCAACGCGCTGGCAGCGGTAAGCACCGCGCCACCGATAGAGAGCTTCAGCACTCTCTCCTTGGTTCTATCAGCGGTAAATTCAGCGTAATACTCTGCGCTCTCGCTCTTCTGATCAACAGACACCGTGGCGAAGGCTCTGATGCCTCCCTCCTCCTCTACCGTCTTTACCGACAGAGCGGGGGCATTTTCGTCCTCGTCCTCGTTCTCGCCAAAGCGAGCGCCGGGAAAGAATATCATTCCCAGAGTCTGAACGTAATATTTATTTATAGGAGAATCCAAAAATATTTTCATAACCGTCCTGCCTTAAACTTGTGTCTTTTTGAGAAGCACGTTACTGTCCATCACGATAGTCACCGGTCCGTCTCCAACCAGCTCTACCTCCATATCTGCGCCAAATATTCCGCGTCCCGTATGCTTGATTCGACTGTCAAACAGATCGCAAAAATATTCGTACAGCGCATTTGCCTCGGCGGGCGCCGCCGCGCCTATGTAATCGGGGCGTTTGCCCTTTTTATAGGAAGCAAGCAGAGTGAAATTTGATACCACGAGAGCCTCGCCATCAACGTCGAGAAGCGACAGATTCATCTTGTCGTTTTCGTCGCAGAAGATGCGCAGATTTATTATCTTTTCAGCAAGCACGTCGGCATCAGCCCTCGTGTCGCCCTTAGCTACGCCGAGAAGTATGCAAAGTCCTGCTCCACACTCTCCCACCGTATCGCCGTCAACCCTGACAGCCGCTCTTTTTACTCTCTGCAATACCGCGATCATTGCGCTTCCTTTCCTCACAAATTACTGTGAAAATCCTCTGGTTATATCCACCACGCTGTCGATGGATTTAAGTCTTGACACTATCGAACGATAGTGGTCAACGTTCTTACAGCTTATCTTAAGATTTATTATACCGCCGTCTGCACCGTTCTTAACCGTGTTTATCTGAAGGAGCTGTACCTTCATTTCAGAAAGAGCGATGGTTACGTCTGCAATAAGACCCATACGGTCGATAACGTATATACTTATCTGTGCCTCATAGAAGTCGGCAGCCGTTCCGCCCTTGCGCTCTTCCCAACGTGCGCTTACCCAACGGTCAGCGCTTTCGGGGTTTTCAAGTCCCAGCTTTACGTTAGGACAATCCGCCTTATGCACGGAAACGCCATGACCTCTCGTAATGAAGCCCATTACGTCGTCACCGGGCAAGGGATTACAGCAACGCGCAAACTTAACAAGACAACCGTCAAGACCGTCAACTATAATACCGCCGTTGGACTTGATATTCTTAGGCGCAACCGTCTTAACCTTCTCCACGGTCATCTCTGCCGCAGGAACTGCCTCAACGGTAGAAGCAAAGCTTCTTTCGTACTCGTCCTTAAATTTACCCGCGACCTTGGAAAGGGCGATTCCGCCGTATCCAAGAATATTGTAAAGGTCGTCTGCACTCATATATCCAAGGCGCTGACCAACAGTAGCAACGACCTCGTTTCTCTGAGCCTCAGTAAAGCTATGGTTCCAGCGCTTGAACTCAGCGTCAACCATATTCTTACCCGTAACGATATTCTCAGGGCGCTTCTCCTTCTTAAACCAGCTTCTTATCTTGGTTCTCGCCTCACTGGTCTTAACAATGTTAAGCCAATCGCGGCTGGGTCCCTTGGAGGACGAGGAGGTGAGTATCTCTATAATATCTCCCGTCTTGGGAGCCTTTTCTATGGGAACTATCATTCCGTTTATCTTTGCGCCCACCATAGAGTTACCTACGCCCGAGTGTATAGCGTATGCAAAGTCTATTACGGTAGAGCCCTGAGGCAACGAGATAACGTCGCCCTTTGGGGTAAACACAAAGGTCTCGTCCTGGAACAGGTCGGTCTTCAGCGCATTGATAAACTCATCGGGGTCGGTGGTGTCCGACTCGGTCTCGATAAGTCTGGAGATCCACTCCAGCTTATTGTCTATATCCACCTTGGACTTGTCGCCGCTCTTGTATTTCCAATGGGCGCAAATACCGTATTCTGCCACGTGGTGCATATCGTGAGTACGGATCTGCACCTCAAAGGGGATACCGTCACGTCCGATAACCGTAGTATGGAGCGACTGATACATATTGGGCTTAGGCGTGGATATATAATCCTTAAAGCGTCCGGGGATAGACTTGAACATCTCGTGAATAAGACCGAGAGCGGTATAGCACTCAAGCTCGGTATCCACGATTATTCTCATAGCGTAAAAGTCGTATATCTCGTCAAACGCAAGGTTCTTGTCATACATCTTTCGGTAAATACTGTATACCGATTTAATTCTTCCTGCCAGCTCGAAGCTTATTCCATTCTCAACAAGCTTTTTGTCAACTATATCTCTGATATTCTCGATAAAGCCTACGTTTGCCCCGTACTTCTGGCTTATATGCTTACTGATCTCCTCATATCCGATGGGGTCGAGGTAGGAAATACACAGATTCTCAAGCTCCTGCTTGACCTTCTGCATACCGAGACGGTGAGCCAACGGCGCGTAAACGTACATAGTTTCAAGAGCGGTGGATCTTCTCTTGGCATCGGTCTTAACAGCGAGAGTTCTCATATTGTGAAGTCTGTCGCAGAGCTTTACGAAGATAACTCGTATATCCTTGGACATAGCAAGAAGCATCTTTCTGATGTTCTCGATATGAGCCTCCTCCTTGTCCTCGATATACATAGCCACCATCTTGGTAAGTCCGTCAACGATAACAGCTATCTCGCTGCCAAAGCGGTTCTCGATCTCCTTAAGGCTGGTCTTCTCAGAGCAATCCTCTACCGTATCGTGAAGAAGAGCTGCACAAATAGACGCAGTGTCAAGACCGAGATCGGCAACTATCTCGGCAACGGCAACGGGGTGAGAGATATAGGGGTCGCCGCTTACGCGGAACTGTCCCTCGTGAAGGCTCTCGGCATATGCTCCCGCCGCTTTTATTTTTTCTATGTCGTACTTTTTACCCGAAGCCTCAAGTTTTGAAATAAGCTGAGCAACGGTACTGCAGGTATTGGCTACCATAATTATCCTTTCCGCAGGATCACCTTGCTTCCTGCTGGGTTCGGTCTATGCACTGAGATCTGAGCTTCTTAAGTATAGCCGACTTTTCTATATTGGTCTTGTTAGCCTTAAAAAGAACCTCAAAGCTGTAAATATCCTTGTCAAGCTCGGCAATCTCGCAGATATTCAGCTCGTTGAGTATCTCGAATATGTACTTAAGCTTAACGTAATTTATTTCCTTTACACCGGGCTGATTTATAGCCTTCAGAACGCTCTTGGTGTCGGTAAGGCTGGTTCCGCTTCTGTATTCCCTTCTCAAAAAGGTATATACGTTGGCGCAATCCTCACGGTCGGGCAAGAACTCCTCGCTTACCGAGTATCCCGCGCCACCTCTGACAGCCACGTAACGCTCCTTTTCGAAGGCAAGCTTATCGGTGTATTCCTTAGCAAGTCTTGCATCACGCAGGATCATCTGCACCGAAACAACGTTCTTGTAATCGTTTATATCAACGTTGAAAAGCAGATCCACAGTGTCTCCGCATTCAAATCCAAGAGCTCCACCCGAAACTCCGAAATACATAGCGGTTATCACCTTGCCGTCCTTCTCTACGAGAAGTCTTGTGTGATCTCCACCCTTGGTCTGGGTGATACGCTTTACAATAGCGTTCTTCATAATGAACACGGGGGTCGCATTTCCTGTGCCGTAGGGCTCAAGATACTGAAGCTCCTTGGCAAGGTCGATAGTAACGTCATCCATTGAAAGCTCACAATCGGCGTCAAGCTTTACCTTAAACGCGTCCTCGTCGAGTCTTTCACGCGCGTACTCGTTTATCTTCTCGCAAAATGCGTCGAGATTTCCTCTCTTGACGGTAAGTCCCGCCGCAAGCTCGTGTCCGCCGTACTTAACAAGCAGATCCTCACAATGCATCAGCGCTTCTACGAGGTTAAGTCCCTTGATGCTTCTGCCAGAGCCCTTTCCGTCGTCAAGCTCGTTCTCCTCGGATCCCACCGAGCCGTCAAAGGATATAAGTATCGAGGGCAGACCGTATTTTTCGGTTATCTTCGATGCCACGATTCCGATTATACCCTGCTGCCAACCGTTGCTGTCCAGCACGATAACGGGATTCTTGTCAAGATTCGGGATATCCTCTATCATTTTGTAGGCCTGCTCGGCTATTCTGTTTTCCTCTACCTGGCGCTGCTTGTTTATAGTGCAGAGCTCCTCAGCATATTCTGCCGCCTCGTCCTCATCCGAAGCAAGAAGAAGTCTTACAGCTATCGCCGCATCGGATATTCTGCCTGCGGCGTTTATCTTGGGAGCAAGTCCAAAGCCTACGAATCCCGAGCTTATCTTCTTTTTGGTTCCGTCGCTCTTCTTTGCAGAAGAAACCTCGATAAGAGCCTTTATTCCGGGACGGGGCTTATTCTCCATAAGATAAAGTCCAAGAGCCACTATAAGTCTGTTCTCATCGGTTACGGGCATAACGTCCGCTATTGTTCCGAGAGCCGCAAGGTCTGCGTACTCCATACACACGCCTCGCACTCCCTCAAGAGCGGTTCCACCTCTCTCAAGGCTCTTTTTGATAGCGCAGGCGCAGATAACCTTGAATATAACCCCTACGCCCGCAAGCTCCTTGAAGGGATATGCGCAGTCGGGACGGTGAGGGTTAACCACCGCACAAGCATCGGGAAGCTCACTGCGGCATTCGTGGTGGTCGGTTACTACGAAATCTATACCGTAGCCCTTTGCATACTCTACCTCAGCCCCCGCGGTTATTCCCGTATCAACGGTAATAACAAGCTTCACTCCGTTCTCTGCAAGAACGTCGATAGCGGCACAGGAAACTCCGTAGCCCTCGCCCTCACGCTTGGGTATCTTTATGCAAACGTCAGCTCCCATATCGCAAAGATACAGATAGAGCGCACTGACCGAGGTTACTCCGTCAACGTCATAATCGCCATATATGCATATTTTTTCATTATTCTCCACGGCAGAAAGAATTCTTTCCACAGCCTTATCCATATCCGCAAGCAGATAAGGATCACGGAAATCGGCTTCCTTGAAGTGCAAAAAGTTCTCTGCATCGGCGGCTGTTCGATAGCCTCTGTTGTAAAGCAATACGCCAAAGATATCGCTTCTGCCAAGGCTACGAGCCATCTCTCGAACTGTTTCGTCACGCTGGCTGTCGCCAAACACGTAGCGCTCGTTCCACACCCTTTCTCTTTTATTCTCTTTCATTGGTACCTCTATATAAACACAAATTATAAACTCAATCAACGGGGGCAAACTGCTCCATTATCTTCAACGCAACTCTGATTCCGTCAATAGCTGCGCTGGTTATTCCTCCCGCATATCCCGCACCCTCTCCGCAAGGATATATTCTTCCCTTGCCTATGGCGCGAAGATCCTCCCCGCGCATTATGCGGACGGGAGCAGAGGTTCTGGTCTCAGCGCCCGTAATAACCGCGTCGGTGGCGGCAAAGCCCGCAAGCTTACGGTCAAAGCTTACAAGACCTCTGCGAAGCTCGTCTATGATGAACGAGGGCAAAACCTTATTCATGTCAGCCGTTCTCACCATTCCGTCACGGTAGGTGGGCAGTACTCTGCCGGGCTCGCTTCCTGTTCTTCCCGAAAGAAGATCTCCCACCGTCATAACGGGGGCGCGATAATCCGAGCCGCCCTCTTTGAATGCGGCTCTCTCAATCTTTCTCTGGAACTCTATGGCTCCCATAGGCGTTCCGTCATAATCGTTTTTAGTAACCGATACGGCAACTGCAGAGTTGGAATTTCTTCCGTCACGGGCATTTCTGCTCATTCCGTTTACCACTACACCGCCCTCCTCAGAGGCAGCGGCTACGATCTCTCCGCCGGGGCACATACAGAAGGTGTACACGCCTCTTCCCGAAGAGGTATCGGACAAATGATATTCTCCCTTACCGAGAGCGGGATGTCCCGCCATATCTCCGTAGAGAGCCCTGTCTATATCCTCACGCAGATGCTCTATTCTCACACCTACCGAGAAGGATTTTGCCTCAACAGCAAAGCCACGGTCGAGCAGCATCGCATAGGTATCCCTTGCGCTGTGACCTGTCGCCAGAAGCGCCGACGAGCAAATTATCTCGCCCTTCGAAGTAACTGCGGCTATATTGCCGTCAGACATCTCTCTTATATCGTCAAGGCGCGTACGGTACATTACTCTGCCGCCCAGCTCCTCTATTCTCGCAAGCATTTTGTCAACTATTCCAAGAAGCAGATCTGTGCCTATGTGAGGCTTTGCCGCGATCTGTATCTCCTCAGGAGCGCCGAAATCGCAAAAGCGCTTCAGCACGTAGCCTATTTTGGCATCATTTATACGGGTAAGAAGCTTTCCGTCAGAAAAGGTTCCCGCCCCGCCTGCGCCAAACTGTATATTCGATTCGGTATCAAGAATACCGAGTTTTGAAAATCTCTCGTAGCTCTTATTTCTCTGCTCGATACAGTCACCACGGTCGATAATTATAGGAGCATATCCGTTCTCAGCCATCAGCAGAGCGGCAAAAAGACCCGCAGGACCCATTCCCACCACCAACGGAGGAGCGCTCATTTTCTCGCTTCCCTTGACTACCTCAAGCTCCTCGCTCTCAAGCAGAGCGATTCGGTATTTGGTGCTCTTAGGAAGTGCGGTCCCACGAGGAATATCAAAGCGAGCCGCCACCGAATAAACTATGCGAATATCCTTTTTCTTACGCGCATCAACCGAGCGCTTGTAAACGTTAAAATGAAGTCGTGCAGGGCTTATCCCTGCACGCTTCAGCTCAGAGGCAGCAAGTGCGCAAGCCTCCTTCTCATCAACATCGGGCGACAAACTTATGCCGCTTACGATAAATCCACTATATTTTTGGTTGGTCAAGATATCCACCCCGTCAGATCTGCTCAGAGGCTTCTGTCTGCGCAGGAATGATTTCGGGCTCCTTATGCACCTTCATTTCCACGTTGGTAGCATATACCCAAATAACCAATGCCACAGCAAGACAAATTCCAAAAGCAAGGATATCGGACTTTTTAAATTTTTTATTTTTTACAATAAGCTCGCCCGTCTGCTCGGACTGTTTTTTTTCTTTTGCCATAGCTCCTCCGATGGGATAATTCCCTTAAGATTTCTTCTTGCGATTGCGTCTTGCGCCCGTCTTCTTGGGATTTTTGGGAACCGGAACGAGAAGCTCCTGCAATCTGTCGCGAAGAGTTGAATAATTAAAATTGCGCTCAAGCTGTCCCTCAAGCGAGATAGAAATTGCTCCGGTCTCCTCGGATACCACAACAACGATAGCGTCGGTGACCTCGGTGGTACCTATAGCCGCTCTGTGTCTGGTTCCAAGACGGCTGTCTATGTCGGTTCTGTCGGTTATACGAATAACACAGCCTGCGCTGTCTACCTTTCCGTTTTTAACGATAACTGCTCCGTCATGAAGAGCGCCGCCCTTGTAGAAGATAGAGCAAAGTATATCAGGAGATATAACCGCATCAAGTCTTGTGCCCGTGCGCTTGAACTCCGAAAGGTTGTTGCCACGCTCAATAACGATAAGAGCTCCGTGACCCATAGCCGAAAGTCGCTGTGCGGCACGAGATACCGACTCTATAACGTAGTATGCGCTCATATTTTTTTTATCGTTATGGTTTATGTTCTGCAGCCCCATAAATGTGGTTCCGCCCATCTTCTCAAGAGCTGAACGCAGCTCGGGCTGAAAGATGATAAGTATTGCTATAACTCCTAACTGTCTGAAGTCACCAAACACATAGCTTATAGCCGTAAGGTCCATAGCATCTCCCACAAGCATTATCAAGAAGAAAACTACAACGCCCATTACCAATCTCATCGCTCTACGTCTTTTCGCAAAGCGGAACAAGAAGAAGAATACGCTAGCAAGAACGATTATGTCTATAATATCGTTCAATCCCACGGTCTTCAATACGGTTATGATATTGTCATTTACAAAAGTAATAAATCCGTTCCACATATCCTGCAGAAATTGCAAAACTATCACCTCTCAATTATAAATATCGGTGCCTGGATCAAAAAAGATTACACTGACCCATAATATATAATTATTATACCATATATACCGAGCAATTTCAACAATAAAATTAAAATTTACGTCATTTTTTCGTGTCTTTGCCCCTGCTTTTACAGCAAAAAAAGAACGGGAGATCCCGTTCTTTTTTAGTCGAGAGGTTTGCAGGATCCACAGGCTGTATAGCCTTGATCGATAAGATCCTGAGGATCTCCCGTATATTCCGCGCGGTTTACCTCGTTTATTATCGAGGCGTTAGCGCAGGATTCCTTATGTATCTTTTTGCTGCTCTTGTTAAGAATATATTTTTCTCCTGCCGCAGGAGCCTCGGTAGGCTTTTCGGTAGCCTCCGGAGCATCACCCGAAAGCCAGTTCTCACCCGTAGCATAGTTGATAACTATACCAGGCTGAACGTTGTAAACGTAGACGTTAAAGGATATTCCCTCTCCGTCGTCTTCCACGGAATACGCTTCGATCTGCACTCCGCAAGCGACAAGATCATTTTTATCGTATATGGGAGTAACTCGGTACATAACGTGGTTCTCCGTTTCCTTTACGTAATCCGCCACCATATTTTCAAAGGGCAGCATACCGTCAACGTTCATATATCGGGTACCGGTTATGAGATTTTTCTCGTTAGCGTTCTCGCCGGTAAGCTGAAAGCCTATAAGATGACAGCGGTTATATACGTATCCGCCATCTACAAGGTCTGTATCGTACTTGTTATTCACCCAGCCCGAGGGCTTCACCGACGAAATGCTCTCGCGGTCATCGGTAGGCATTATATCTATGCCGATACACGCCTCGGTATATCCGCATCTGCCAAGAGAATCAAGCTCACTGTAAAATTCATAGGATTTTACGGTTATCTCGTCATCCTCAAAGCTGGGAACGTTGTTGTTAAGCACCGCATAGGGCGATCCCGAAAATTTTGCAACGCCTAAAGCCTTCTCCGCCGCCCGTTGCTCTCCAACATCCGCCGTAGAGTTAGGATTCTCGCCTCCGCTTACTACGCCTGCACCTGCTCCGCCGTCCTCGAAAATATCAAGGTCAAACGGAAGCTCACAAGCGGTAAATGCGCAACATATCGCCATCAAAAGCGCAAGGATCAATATAGCGCTTCTAGTTATTCTTTTACTCATCTTCTGAATATCTCCTTGGTTATCCTTTCGTGGGAATATCCCTCAAGCTCATAGCTCTCAACCAATCCAAAGCCCTCTGTTGCAAGATCGATGTCAAAATATCGGTCAGCAGGATATTTTCTGTTCCAGCGGTATATCACCAGTTCATCAATATTCTCCACACGATTGACAAGTGTCTCGTTCTCCACAAAGCAATACTCGCCCACGCCAGCAATATCAAGCATTCGATCGCTTACCACATACTCCCCGCCCTCCTCAAAGAGCTTTTGGGAAAAGGGGCTTATATAAAGCACGTGACCTTCGGTCAGCCTCAGAACATCGGCAATAACCACTCGGTCACGGCTTTGTCTGCGATGGTTAAAGGTCATTCCAAGGTCGTCGTCAAGACAAACTATTACCTTCATTCGCTATTATTTCTTTATTCCTCTGTGCTTTGCAAGCATATCGTGCTTGAGCGTCCAGAGCTTTTCGGAAAGGTCAACGTAGTAGTTATGGGGGTTAGTAAAACGTCTTACCTCATCCCACATTCCCTCTATCTCTTCCTTGCAATGGTTACGGATAGCATCTATTTCGGGAAGCTCGTACACCTGCTCTCCGTTCTTGAAAACGGGAACAAGAAGCTCGGTAGCAGTGTAATTATCAAAGGTCTTGCGCTTCCAGGTAGCCATAGGATCAAAGACCTCAAGAGGCTGGCTATCGTCGATAACCTCGTCATAAACGCAGATAAGGTCTGCCTCTGCCTTGCCGGTTTCCTTGTCGCGGATACGGTATATCTTCTTGAAATGAGGGGTGGTTATCTTACCAACGTTCTCACTTATCTTGATCTTGGGAATTACGTTTCCGTTCTCGTCCTCAACTGCGCATACCTTGTATACGCCACCGAAAACAGGGTCACTCTTTGCAGTTATCAATCTCTCGCCAACGCCAAAGGCATCGATCTCCGCGCCCTGACGGATAAGCTCTCTGATGATATATTCGTCCATAGAGTTGGAAACGACTATCTTACACTCGGGCAAGCCCTCCTCGTCAAGCTTCTTACGTATCTTCTTGGTAAGATAGGTAACGTCACCCGAATCAAGTCTTACTGCGCAGTTGCGGATTCCTTGAGGATGCAGAACCTCCTTGAAAACGCGAATAGCATTGGGAAGTCCGCTCTCCATTACGTTATAGGTGTCTATAAGCAGGGTCGCGTTGTTGGGATATATGCTGCAATAGGTCTTGAACGCATCGTATTCGGTATCGAACAGCTGAACCCAAGAATGAGCCATAGTACCGCTGGTGGGAACGCCGTACGCCTGATCGGAGATAGTACAAGCGGTAGATCCGCAGCCACCGATATAAGCGGCGCGTGCGCCAAGCATAGCCGCATCAGCGCCCTGAGCGCGTCTTGAACCGAACTCGCTGACAGGTCTGCCCTTAGCGGAACGGGTTATTCTCGACGCCTTGGTGGCGATAAGCGACTGATGATTTATCATCATAAGCACGTATGTCTCGATAAACTGCGCCTCGATTATAGGCGCTCTTACGATCATAAGAGGCTCGCCGGGGAATACTACCGTTCCCTCGGGAATAGCCCAGATATCGCCTGTAAATTTAAAGTTTCTAAGATAGCTCAAAAACTCCTCTGAGAAGCAATTTCTCGAACGAAGATATTCAATATCATTATCATCGAAATGAAGATCGTTGATATACTCAACTATCTGCTGAAGTCCCGCGCATATAGCGTATCCGCCCTTGTCGGGATTGTCGCGGTAGAAAACGTCAAAGTAAACTATCTTATCTGCCATGCCGTTAACGAAATATCCATTGCTCATTGTCAGCTCATAGTAGTCGCAGAGCATCGTAAGATTTCTTTTTACGTCTTTCATTTATATTACCTCACAGTATACGTTTATTGATTTAAGTATATCCCCTTTTCCTTGTTTTGTCAATACTTACAGGCATTTTAAGGTCGAAAAACCGCCTCTGCCACAGGCAAAAGCGGTTTTTTATCACAATTATTTTGCAACTACCTTACGGAAGCTCTTCTTACCTCTGCGGAATACCTTTCCGTCAGCGAGATCTGCCTTGGTAAAGGTAGCCTTGAAATCGGTTATCTTTTCATCGTCTGCGGCAACTCCACCCTGCTCGATAGCTCTGCGAGCCTCGGACTTGGAGGGAACCAGACCTGCCTTAACGAGAAGTGTGCCGATGTCTATAACGCCGTCAACGAAGTCAGCGTCGCAAAGCTCGGTCATAGGAATTTCAGCAGCAGCGCCGCTACCAAAGAGAGCCTTTGCGCTTGCCTCTGCCTTCTTTGCCTCTTCCTCACCGTGAACAAGCTTGGTAAGCTCGTAAGCAAGTATCTCCTTAGCCTTGTTAAGCTGTGCGCCCTCCCAGGAATCCATAGCATCGATCTCCTCGAGGGGGAGGAATGTGAGCATTCTTATGCACTTGAGAACGTCAGCGTCGGATACGTTTCTCCAATACTGGTAGAAATCGTAGGGAGTGGTCTTCTTGGGGTCAAGCCATACTGCGCCAGACTGGGTCTTACCCATCTTCTTACCCTCGGAATTGAGGAGAAGATTGATAGTCATCGCATACGCGTCCTTGCCAAGCTTACGGCGAATAAGCTCGGTACCGCCAAGCATATTCGACCACTGGTCGTCACCGCCGAACTGCATATTACAGCCGTAGGTCTTGAACAGGTGGTAGAAGTCGTAGGACTGCATTATCATATAGTTGAACTCAAGGAAGGAAAGTCCCTTCTCCATTCTCTGCTTGTAGCACTCTGCAGAAAGCATACGGTTTACCGAGAAGCATGCTCCAACGTCGCGGAGCACCTCGATGTAGTTAAGTCCCATAAGCCAGTCTGCATTGTTTATCATCATAGCCTTTCCTTCGGAAAAGTCTATAAATCTGCTCATCTGCTCCTTGAAGCACTCGCAGTTGTGAGCGATAGTTTCGGTGGTCATCATCTGACGCATATCGGTTCTTCCCGAGGGGTCGCCAACCATAGCAGTACCGCCACCGATAAGAGCGATAGGCTTGTTACCTGCCATCTGAAGACGCTTCATAAGGCAAAGCGCCATAAAGTGACCTACGTGAAGGCTGTCTGCCGTGGGGTCAAAGCCAATATAGAAAACGGCCTTGCCGTTGTTCACCATTTCCTTTATTTCTTCCTCGTCGGTGACCTGCGCAATAAGGCCGCGCGCCACCAGCTCGTCGTAAATTGTCATAATATACCTCCCGCATACGCGTAAATTAACTTATATCTTGTATATTATACCCCACCCCACGCTTTTTGTCAATAATTATAAGTATTTTTATTTATAAATCTTGATGTACAATTCTATTGACAATACTTTTTGTCGGGTATGTCTCTTTTTTGACCCGTTTTTC
>JAZQVZ010000002.1:0-16163 GCA_045632105.1 Eubacteriales bacterium
CTGGTGGACAACGCCCACGGAGCTTACCTTGCATTCAAATCCCCCTCCGAGCATCCCATCGCTCTTGGTGCGGATATGTGCTGCGACTCGGCGCATAAGACCCTGCCCGTGCTTACAGGAGGCGCGTATCTCCACATTTCAAAGGAGTTTAACCTCTTTTCAGCGCAGGAGGCTCGAAACGCTATGTCGCTCTTCGCCTCTACCAGCCCGTCATACCTGATACTTCAATCACTGGATCTGTGCAACGCCTATCTGGCTGACGGATACAAAGCGCGTCTTGGAAGCTTCATAAATGAGATAGACAAGCTACGTAAAAAGCTTATAGCTATGGGCTTTGCACCTCTTGAAAACACCGAAGATCTTAAGCTTGTATTCTCAAAGGAAAGCTGCGGATATGGCGGTGAGGAGCTTGCCACTCATCTGGCTAATCACAAAATAGAGGTCGAATATTATGACAGAGATCTGCTTGTACTGATGCTCACACCCGAGCTTTCAGACGGTGATATTAACCGATTGACAGAAGCATTCTCGGCTTTAGAGGTAAGAGCTTCGCACGAAGCGCCCTGCCCTTTGACGCTTACAAGGTCGATTTCAAAAACGTCTATCCGCGAGGCTATCTTTGCCGATAGCGAAACGGTCAGCGCCCATAAGGCAAAGGGGCGCATCTGCGCTTCTCCCACCGTTTCCTGTCCCCCCGCAATTCCCGTAGTGGTCAGCGGAGAGGTCATAGACGAAAACGCGATAGAGCTTCTTCTCTACTACGGCATTGAAGAAATTGACGTAATAAAATAAAAAAAGACGCTTTCGCGTCTTTTTTTATTTTTCAATTAAAGCATTCCGTCAAAGAAATCTGCGGGAGCAGCCTCTACAACAGGAGCCTCTTCCTTTACCTCAGGAGTCTCAGCAACCTCTTCAACCGCCTCTTCTTCGGGCTCGAAGTTTGCTGCGATAATAGTAATTCTCATTTCGTCCTCAAGGTTAGCGTCAAATGCAACACCAAAGATGATGCTTGCATCAGGGTTGCACTCGTTTGCTATCATAGTAGAAGCGAGATCTACGTCCTCAAGTCCTACCTCGGGAGATACTGCGATGCTGATGATAACACCCTTAGCGCCCTTGATAGAGGTCTCGAGCAGAGGGCTGGAGATAGCCATCATAGCAGCCTCCTGAGCCTTGTCCTTACCGTTAGCCTTACCCATACCCATGTATGCAAGACCGGAGTTAGCAAGAACAGAGGTAACGTCAGCAAAGTCTATGTTAATGAATCCGGGAACGTTGATAAGGTCGGAGATCGACTGTACGCCTCTGCGAAGAACCTCATCAGCCTCGGAGAACGCATTCGCAAGAGTGATGCGAGCGTCAGAAGCCAGCTTAAGTCTTTCGTTGGGGATAACTACCAGAGAGTCAACGTACTGCTTCATCTCCTCGATACCTGCCAGGGACTGAGCCATTCTCTTCTTTCCCTCGAAAGCAAAGGGAGTGGTAACTACGCCGACGGTAAGCACGTCAAGCTCACGAGCAGCCTTTGCAACGATAGGAGTTGCGCCGGTACCTGTTCCGCCGCCCATACCTGCGGTAACGAATACCATATCTGCATGCGAAAGAAGCTTCTTTATCTCATTATATGCCTCGCCAGCCGCTCTCTTACCAAGCTCGGGGTTGGAGCCTGCACCAAAGCCGTTGGTCACCTTTTCGCCGATTGCCAGCTGAATGGGAGCCACAGACTTGCGGAGAGCCTGCTTGTCGGTATTGATAGCGATGAAATCTACGCCCTTAACGTCAGAAGCGATCATACGGTTAACCGCATTTCCTCCGCCTCCGCCTACACCGACGACCTTTATATTAACGCCGTACTCTTTGTTTGTTTCGTAACCCATTTTATTGTTCCTCCATAGTATAGATTATACATATATTTCTCTATAATATATGATAATATATTTTCTTGAATTTTGCAATAGTTTTATGAAAATTTATATTTATTTTTTTGTCGAAATATATATAAATACAAAAAACAGCGTAGCCGAAGCTACGCTGTTATATTTTTAATTAGAACAGGTCGCCGAGAATATCGTCAAGGTCAAGACCTTCACTCTTCTTAGGAGCTTCCTTTACAGGAGCCTCTTCCTTTACCTCATCAGCCTTAACCTCTGCTACTACCTCTTCATCGTTGGTCTCTTTGGAGAAGCCGGTTGCGATGATGGTAATTCTCATCTCGTCCTCAAGGTTCTCGTCGAAAGCAACACCGAAGATGATGCTTGCGTCGGGGTTGCACTCGTTAGTTACCATAGTAGCTGCGAGATCAACGTCCTCAAGTCCTACCTCGGGAGATACTGCAAAGCTGATGATAACACCGGTTGCACCCTTGATAGAGGTTTCGAGAAGGGGGCTGGCGATAGCCATGCTTGCCGCTTCCTGTGCCTTGTCCTTACCGGTTGCGCTACCGATACCCATGTGAGCAAGGCCCGAATGAGCCATTATAGAGGTAACGTCTGCAAAGTCAAGGTTGATGAACTGCTCAACGTTGATAAGCTCGGAGATGCTCTGAATTCCCTTGCGGAGAACGTCATCTGCAACAGAGAAAGCGTTGAACAGAGTAATTCTGCTGTCGGTAACGAGCTTAAGACGCTCGTTGGGGATAACAACCAGAGAGTCAACGTACTGCGCAAATTCAGCAATACCTTCCTCTGCCTGATCCATTCTCTTCTTACCCTCGAATGCGAAGGGCTTGGTAACTACGCCTACGGTAAGGATGTCCATATCGTGAGCGATCTTTGCAACTACGGGAGCCGCACCTGTTCCGGTTCCACCGCCCATACCTGCGGTAACAAATACCATATCTGCGCCCTGAAGAGCAGCCTTGATCTCCTCGATGGACTCCTCAGCAGCTCTTGCGCCGATGGAGGGGTTAGCACCTGCGCCAAATCCCTTGGTTACTCTTTCGCCGATTACTACCTGATTGGGAGCCAGCGAATGCTTAAGTGCCTGTCTATCGGTGTTGATGGTAATGAACTCAACGCCTCTTACGTTGGAGGACACCATGCGGTTAACTGCGTTGTTTCCGCCTCCGCCTACTCCAACTACCTTTATGCATACACCTGCCTGGCAGCTATCATCATGTTCAAAAGTCATTTTAATATCCTCCGTTTATAAAACAAATACATATACATATATAATAATATATTTTTCGATATTTTGCAATAGGTTTTTAAATTTTTTACAATTTTTTTACAAAATTATTGTTCATCGGGATAAATTTCTCTGAAAAACAGGTCTCCTGAGCTTCCTACACTTATTTCTCCTCGCTCGCAGCCCTTCTCCTTCTCTACGGAAATAGTCTCCACTATAAGCTTCAGCTTATCCTCATATCCTTCCATATCGCCGAAATTTACATCGTATGCTCCGTCTATGGTCATCTTTATCTCAAATCGGTTCGAAAGATCAAGATAGGTCAGCCTTTCCTTTATTTCGTGAGTACGCACCGCGTCGATTATCTTAAGCGTTTCGGTCATAAGATGCTCGTCACCCGAGGCAAATCCGGGGTATTCACCCACAATGGCGCTATTCAACTCGGGAAGCACGAGCCTCGTCATTCCTCGGACCGTGAGCCCCTCCTCCTTTTCGGTTTCGTGGATCACCTTAAGGTCATAGTCAAGCGCGTACAGATCATTACCTATCTGCACATACCAGCCCGCTACTCTCTCCTCTACCGAAAAGCAGATCTTATTGGGGAATCTACTCTTTATCTTAACGTCCTTAAGATAAGGACAGCTATCAAGCAGCTTTTTCTCTGCCCTGCCTTTATTCAGCCAATACAACCTGTCGCCAAGTCGAATACCCGAGAGGTCTATCAGCTCCCCAAGCTCGTAATGAGTGTCACCCTCTACCTCAAACTCTCTTACCGAAAAGAACAGAGATACAAGCGCGATAACCACAGCAAGAGCCAATGCGCACAGCGCAAAAAATGCTATTCTATTTGCCCATTCGCTTCTTATCATTCTGCGAAGCGTCGGTTTGGTCTTTACTTTTTCCATCTCTTGCCCTCTTAAAATATACTAATAATATTATACAGTACACCTCGTCTTTTGTCAATTAAAAAAAGACTGCTTTCGCAGTCTTTTTTTAATCCTTATGAATTATCTTCTGGTAGGTTTCTAAGAGACTTATAATTGCCTCGTAGATGCTTTTCTCTACGTTTTCCTTTGCAAATCTCTTAACGTTTTCGCTCATTTTTTCGCGACGCTCTGCGTTTTCGTAAAGCTCCTCCATTACCTGACAGATCTTGCAGCTTCCGTCATCGGTAAGATCCTCCTCGCAGATGACCACAGCCGCATCCTCGTCAGAAAGCGCTTTCGCATTCTTATACTGATGATTGTCTACTACGTTGGGCGAGGGTATAATTATCGAGGGCTTACCCATCTTTGCGATCTCGGTAAGGGTCATTGCTCCTGCGCGACATATAACAACGTCGGCAGCGGCCATATATACAGGCAGATCCTGTGTATATTCCATAAGCACAAAGCGGGGATCACGCTCAAGACCATACGCCGCAAAGTAATTGCGCGCACTCTCGTAGAATCTCTTTCCGCCTACGTGGAAGCACATTACGTCATCGTGCTTGCTTGCAAAATTACCCATCATCTCAGCCGCCGCTCTGTTGATACGCTCAGCGCCAAGACTTCCGCCAAAGGAAAGAGTCACGAACTTTACGTTGTCCTTAATGCCAAGCTTCTTTCTTGCCTCAGCCTTGCTCAAGGTATTACACGCGGTACGAAGGGGGTTGCCCACGTTTATTATCTTTGCATTGGAATTGGGGTCAAGAAGATCCTTGGTGCTTTCGAAATTGGTCATAATAACGTCAACGTCATTCTGCAATCTTCTCACCGCCATACCGGGGATAGCATTAGACTCGTGAAGCATAGTGGGAATTCCCATATCAGCCGCCGCCTTAACAGCAGGCCAGCAGGCATATCCACCTGTACCGATAACTATATCGGGATTAAACTCCTTTATAATATGCTTTGCCTTGAGAGGCGATGAAAGAGCAAGATATACCGACTTCACGTTTGAGAGCGAGAAGGAACGGCGTATACCCTGCACGTTTACGTGATAAAGCTTATATCCCGCCTGAGGAATAAGCGAATTTTCTATTCCGGTTTCGGTTCCCACGAATGCGATCTCCGCGTGAGGGACATTGCTTTTAATTATGTCTGCCATAGCAAGAGCAGGACTTATATGTCCTCCTGTTCCGCCTCCGCTGAATAATACTCTCATAATATCCTCTATCCTTTTAAGTATTTTTTTGAGTAGAAAATCTTGATATCGACAATATTATACCTACCTCGAATATCTGGATCATCAGCGAGGATCCACCCGAGCTGAAGAAGGGCAATGAAATACCCGTATTGGGCATTGAATTGGTAACCACCGCGATATTCATAAGCACCTGAAGTGCGATCTTCAAGGTAAGTCCCCAAACCACAAGAGCGCAGAACTTATCGGGGGCGTTCTGCCCTATTTTTATTCCTCTCCATACAAGCATTGCAAAGAGAAGCACAAGAGCAAATGCGCCGATAAAGCCAAGCTCCTCGCAAATTATCGTAAAAATAAAGTCGTTCTGGGGCTGAGAAACGTAACCGAATTTCTGGCGGCTGCTTCCAAGTCCAAGTCCAAAAAATCCACCCGAGCCAATAGCGTAAAGTCCCTGAAGAGTCTGCCACGCCTCGCCAAGAGGGTCGACCTTGTCGATGTTAAGCCATATCTGTATTCTTTCCATAGAGTATGCAAATACCGATATAAACACCGCGCCGACAACCGCTATTATACCGCCGAAGATGGCAAGCCATTTGATTCTCGTTCCTGCAAGGAACATAACTGCAACTCCAAGAAGACCTACTATCATGGTTCCCGAAAGGTGAGGCTGAAGAATTATCAAGCCGCACAGGATACCTATGATAACCATAGGAACGAAAAATCCGTGCTTGAAGTTTCCGCCGAATTTATGCCTTGAGGTTATCTGCTTTTCATATTTGGACATATACAAGGCAAGCACCATTACCACAGCCGTTTTGGCTATCTCCGAGGGCTGTAAGGTTATCGGGCCTATCTCGATCCATCTCTGAGCTCCTCCGCCCGTATCGCCTATAAATATGACCAATATAAGCAACAATACCGCCGCCGCATAGGTCAGCACGCCGAATATTCTCCAAAACCAGGGTCTTGCTACTGCTACGAATATTGCGGTAACCACCACAGAGGCTACGGCAAACAGTACGTATCTCCATAAAAAGTAAGTAGCGCTGTCATATTTCTGCTCAGCATAGACCGCGCTTGCGCTGTAAGACATTACCGCGCCAAAGCAGATAAGAAGCATAGACCAGAGCAGAAACCACATGTCCACGCTGCCCTTCGCCAAGGGCACGCGTTCATCTGTCTCCTCTTCTCCGCCAAGCTTTTCGTAAAAAATAACGTCGGTTTCCGCCATTCGCTCCTCCCGAGCTACCATAGCGTTTTTTATCTTTACTCGAAGACGCTTCTGAGGAACGTCAGAAGCAGGAAGATCTTGATTTTTCTTTTCAGTGTTCAAAATCAATACCTCCCTGCTCAAAATATTTTAACCTAAACCAAACCAAGCCAGCACGCAAAGGGCTGCCGTTACTAACGAAAATACCGTTACTATCTTTACCTCAGACCATGAACACGCCTCAAAATGATGGTGTACGGGTGCGCACTTGAAGATGCGCTTGTGGGTCAGCTTAAAGTAAGTGACCTGCATAATTACCGATACTACCTCAAAAACGTAAATACCGCCTGCGATGAGTATTATCATCGGCTCATCTATAATGAATGCCGCTCCTGTAACAGCTCCGCCCAGGAAGAGCGAGCCCGTATCACCCATAAATACCTGTGCAGGGTGACGGTTGAATATCAGAAAGCCAAGCATAGCGCCTATAAGCACCGAGGATATCATAGACAGCGATTCGTTGAAGTAATCAAAGGCTACTACCGCGAAGAACGCGGCAACCACCAGAGTGACCATAGATGCAAGTCCGTCAAGACCGTCGGTAAAGTTCACACTGGTAACCATTCCTATAATAAGAAGAACCGCGAAAATATAATATACCACTCCCAGCTCCACGTAAATATCCGTAAAAGGAATGTGAAGAGCGGTATTGATATATCCAAGATACTTAAGCAGAGCTACGTAAACGATAGCCGCTATGATCTGCAAGCTGATCTTGGGACCGGGCTTAAGACCCTCGTTATCCTTTTTGATAAGCTTCTTGTAATCGTCATAAAAGCCCACCATTCCGTTCATCACGGCAAGAGCCATGGTGAGCGCCATAGGAATAAGCTTATCCTGCTTAGCATTAAATGCGTACCAGAGAGCCATTCCCGTAAGAACGATAGCGATAGCCATAATAAAGGCAATACCACCCATAGTAGGCGTTCCCGCCTTCGCATAGTGGTTCTTGGGGCCCTCTTTTCTGATGGGCTGACCCGCCTTTTTAGCAACAAGTATTGGAATAATACAACGGGAGAGTATCACCGTAAGCAAAAACGACGATACCCCCGCTATAATAAATTCTGTCAAAAATTCAGTAAACATCCGTACGATGACCGCCTTATCTCAAATTGTAAAGTCTGTCTTCGTTTTCCTTGAGATATCTGAGAACTCTCTCAGCAGCTGCGCCACGGCTCGCCTTAACGAGAAGCGAATCGCCGGGACGGAGGGCGTGAATAAGCATCTCTCCGCTTATCTCGGGAGCTCTTACGTCACGGTTTCTGAAGATATTCTCACTACTCATACCGCCGAGAACAGCGCCGTTTGCTATCATATCTGCAAGAGAACCAAAGGTAAAGAGCGCAGAACCGCCTCTGCGAGCAAACTCAAGGCCTATTTCCT
The DNA here is from genome assembly GCA_045632105.1 of Eubacteriales bacterium. Classification (GTDB taxonomy): domain Bacteria; phylum Bacillota; class Clostridia; order Oscillospirales; family CAG-272; genus HGM12713. The sequence goes on from JAZQVZ010000002.1 coordinate 7,904, forward strand.
CGTGGAAAGCCGCCTCATTTGCGCCAAGCTCATACATATCACCAAGAAGCGCGGTCATTCTGCCCTGCTTCTTGCTGGACACAACGTCACCAAGAACCTTAATAGCCGCCTTCATAGACTCGGGACTTGCATTGTAGCAGTCCTCGATAACAGTGATGTCACCTATCTCATAGATATTCTGACGCATACCTACGGGTCTAAAGTTGCGAAGACCGCGAAGGATAACGTCGTCGGTAAGTCCCATATTTATACCTGCCGCATACGCGAACATAGCCGCGTAAACGTTATGGTTACCCATAGTGGGAATGCATACACCCTCGATGATCTTATCGCCGTAGCAAAGGTCGAAAAGGGTCTTGCCCATCTCGTAGCGAAGATTTATAGCTCTGATGTCGCAATCCTCACCAAAGCCAATATAGCAAAGTTCCTTGCCGTCAAGCTCCTCACGGTTGCGAAGAAGAGGCTCATCTCCGTTGAGAAGCACCTTTCCGCCTGCCTTAAGTCCCTTAACTATCTCAAGCTTTGCTCTGCTTATGTTTTCTCTGCTGCCCAGATATTCCATATGCGAGGAGCCAATATTCGTAATTATAGCAATATCGGGCTCTGCTATCTTAGAGAGATATTCTATCTCACCAAGATTGCTCATTCCCATCTCAAGAACCGACACCTCGGTATCGTTTCTCATAGTAAGAAGAGAGAGAGGCATACCCAGAGTGCTATTAAAGTTACCCTCGGTCTTGTGCAGACGAAGGTTCTCAGAAAGAACGGCCGCAACGAATTCCTTAGTGGTGGTCTTTCCAACGCTACCTGTTATAGCTATCTTCTTGTTGTTGATTCTGCGGTCGTAAGCCTTAGCAAGCTCACCAACTGCGCGCAGAGTATCGTTTACCACAACGGCAACGTACTTTCTATCGCTGATAACGTCGGGAATACGTTCACAAAGAACGCACTCACTGCCGTGAGAAAGAGCCGCGTGAATATAATCGTGTCCGTCAACGCGCGCGCCACCAAGAGCAACGAAAAGCGAATCCTTCTCGGTCTCTCTGGAATCGGTGCATATTGAGCGGAACGGAACGTCCCTGTTGCTTTCACCGCCTGCATAGCAAAGCATACCGCCGCAGATGTGCGCCAGCTCATTCATTGTCAAGGCGTTACAACCAACGTTTACCTTCATCTCTTTCCTCCCTTTCCGTCGTACAACTAATTCTCGTAAAGCTTTATAAAAGCTTCATTTATTATTTGACGCTCGTCGAAATCGTGCTTTCCCGAAGCGTCTATCTGGTATTTTTCGTGTCCCTTGCCTGCAAGCACCAGCACGTCGTTACGTCGGACGTAGCGGCTTATTGCCTGCTCTATTGCTTCTCTACGATCCTTAATGATCGTATATTCCTTTTCCTTATCAATGCCTCTGAGTATATCGGAGATTATCTTGTCGGTATCCTCTCGACGAGAATTGTCAGAGGTGATTATCACCATGTCCGCAAGCCTTGAGGCTATCTGCCCCATGGTCTTTCTCTTTTCTCTTTCGCGTTCCCCGCCACAGCCGAACAGAAGCACCAGCCTTCCGTTATCACGCTTAAGGGTTCTGACACTCTTCAAAAGCTTTTCAAGAGCATCCGGTGTGTGAGCATAGTCGATAAATATATCGAAGCTCTGTCGCTCATGGGCTCTTACCGATTCCATTCTGCCTGATATAGCGGGCATATCCCCAAGAGCATCTCGCACAGTTCTCATCGGGATGCCGTGCATCAGCGCAACTGCTGACGCTTCAAGAGAATTCATTATCTGGAATTCTCCCGAAAGGGGTAAAAATACCCTATATATACCGTTCTCGGTTTTAAGCGCGTATTCACTTCGGTTTACCCGTAAGCTTTTACCGAAAAGAGCGCAAAAATCTCCTTCGTCAGCCGAACAGCTTTTTATTTCTATTCCGCTTTTCTCAAAAGAGCGCAAAATCCGCCTTCCCGCCGCATCGTCGATATTTACAACTGCTCGGCGGCATTGCGAAAATATTTTTTCTTTTGCTTTATAGTAGGCTTCCATACTGACGTGGAAGTCTAAGTGATCCTCGGTGAGATTTGTAAACACCGCAGTATCAAACATTATGGCATCGGTCCTACTCTGCGCAAGGGCGTGTGAGCTGACCTCCATAAATACGTATTCGCCTCCGTCGCTCCTTATCTGGCTAAGCGCACAATAAAGAGTTTCGGGATCGGGAGTGGTCATCTCTCCATCGGAAAGCTTCCTGCCTCCAACCGAAAAATATCCAACAGTTCCGATAAGACCGCAGGAATACCCTGCTCTCTCAAATATTTGCTTTAACATCAGCGTCACCGAGGTCTTTCCGTTAGTCCCCGTAACGCCTATTATCTTTAACTCCTTGGTCGGCTCGCCGTACCAAGCGTTATAGAGCAAAGAAGCCGTATGCCTTGTGTTTTCAACAAGAACTATTGCGGCACCACCCACACAAACGCCACGCACATTCTCTGCTACTATAACTGCGGCACCTGCCTTGATCGCTTCCTCGATATAACGGTGACCGTCACTCTCAAGTCCACGAACGCAGACGAAAATACAATCCTTAAATGCTTTTCTCGAATCGGTAACTATGCCCGATACGATTTTTTCACAAATTCCGTCGGGACACTTTATCCCAACTCTTTCAAAAAGCTCTCCAAAACGCATACGCACCCCCGAAAATTGATAATTTCAACCTCCGAGGCATACTGCGTATCAGTTGCCCTTTTTTTCAAAGGTAACGGTTATTACCGTTCCCGCTTCCACCTTGGTTCCGGGCGCTACCGACTGTGCTACAACTCGGTATCCCGTTCCCGAAAGATAGCTTTCGCATCCTTCTATTTTAATATTCAATCCAAGATTTACAAGCGCTTGATTTGCCGTTGCCGCAACCATTCCGGTAAGATCGGGTACGGTAACGTTCTTCTCGGGCTCACCCTCGGTGTACAGCACTATCGTTCCCGAAACCTTCTCGATATATGTGCCGGGTGCAGGCATTTGGTATTTGACCTTATCGCCATCACCGATCACCTTATATTTAAGCCCTGCATTTTCTATATACTGGATAGCGCGGCTAACGCTCCATTCCTTGTAACTGCCTGCTGTGGTAGCCATTTTTTCAAGCTCTGCTTCGGTATATCTTGCCTCTATACCGAGATAAGGAAGAGCGTTCTCAAGAACGCCTGCAACAAAGGGCGCTGCCACCGTGCTTCCGTACAGTCCGTCCTGAGGCTCGTCAACCATAATGATAACCGCAACCTGAGGGTCATCTGCGGGTGCGTAGGCAACGGTAGAACAGATGTACTGCTCACTCACCTCAAACTCATCTGTAGTACCCACATAATTGCAAAGGCTACATTTGAAGCAAGCTTCTCCGTCTATTTCAACGGGAACACCCGTGCTTCCGCATACGGGACATTCTCTTTCCTTTTTTTCTGAGGTACCGGTCTTTGCCGCTACTCTGTATCCTGCAACGTAAGCGTTTTTAGCGCCTCCGTCACCCGAAACACCCTCTTCAAGGATCTGCGATATTATCTCGCAGGTCTCCTTGCTTACCGTGCTTCTCTTCGCCTCTGCTTCGTGGCGGTAGATAACGTTTCCTGCATCGTCGGTAACCTTCTCAACCAAATAAGGAGTAAGAAGAGTACCTCCGTTAGCCACGGAGGCTACTGCCGTTATCTGCTGTATGGGAGTTACCGTGAAGTTCTGACCGAAAGCATAGATAGCAAGGTCAAGCTCGGTCATCTCCGATGCAAATATACTGCTTCCCTCACCGGGAAGGTCGATACCCGTTTTTTCGGTGTATCCAAAGGTTTCAACGTAATTCTGGTATCTTTCTATTCCTATGCGCTCGCCAAGGGTCATAAACCAGACGTTGCAGGACTGCTGAAGTCCCTGAGCAAAGGAAATAACTCCGTGTCCCTTGGTTTCATGGCAGTGTATAGTCTGGCCAAGCACGTTTTTGTGACCCGGACAGCTTACGCTTTCCACAAGACTTACCTCGTTCTCCTCAAGAGCCATAGACGAGGTAACTATTTTAAAGGTAGAACCGGGAATATAGCTCTCGGTCACTGCCTTATTTGACCACATAGTGGTGAGAAGCTGACGGGAAAGATCGTTGTACTCGTCGCTTTCCTTGTCAAAGCCATCTCTTATAAGCTGATCAAGTCTTGCCTGCGAAACGCTGTCAAGAACTCGAGGATCGTTCAGATCAAAGGGGGATGAGGTTGCCATAGCAAGTATTGCGCCCGTATTCACGTCCATTACAATACCGCAAGCGCGGTTTTGAGCGTCGTACTTCTCTGCCGTAGCAGCAAGCTGCTCCTCAAGATATTTTTGAACTGTACTGTCTATCGTTGTTGTAAGATTGTAGCCGTCGATAGCCTCTATGTAGCTATCGTACTCAAAGGGCATTACATTTCCATAGGAATCGCGGGCTCTTATGTAGTATCCGTCAACTCCGCCGAGATATTCATCGTACTGAAGCTCAAGACCGTAAAGTCCCTCGCCGTCGCTGCTCGTAAAGCCCAAAATGTGAGCCGCCAGACTTCCGTTAGGATAATAACGGGTGCTTTGCGCCTCAAGGAATATCATATGCTGAAGCTTGTATTCGTCAATAAACTCTCTTATCTCGTCGGCCTTCGCCTCGTAGACCTTCTGGGAAATGGTTCGGTCAAGCTTGTTTACGTACTTGGTAGCCTGCTCGTAAACCTTTTCATAGGTCACGTCCTCAATTATCTCCGAGAGTCCTCTTGATATGAGATCCACGTAATTATTTCCACTCTCATCCTGAGCGCTCTTTATAGCCGAGGGGGAGATAAATACGCGGTATGTAGTTATGTTTGTCGCCAGAACCTCGCCGTTTCTGTCGTAGATCTTTCCTCTGTTTGCCGCAACGGCAGACTCGGTGGTCATCTGGTTGATGACCTTTGACTGATATTTTTCGAAGTCCACAGTCTGTATAATCAGAATTCTCAAAAGAAGCGCTCCGAACACGGCAAATATCAGAATACCCACAATAGTAGAGCGTCTTAGCGCTCCCGATTTGATGGGACCGTCGTTCATTTGTTTCTCCTTACGCCTTCGAGCCATCTCGAATTATTTTTATTAAGCTTTGAATTCTATATATATTATGACCGAGTGCTTCGCTTTATTCTCGGACGTCAATCCTTAAGATCGATTCCGAATGCCGAGAGAAGCGAGGACAATCCTACGTTTTCCTTCTCTCCGTCATCATATATTTCAATTTGGTCATCGTTGTCCAGCGCTACGTATTCGCTTCCTACGTACTGCCTCTTTACCATACCGAGCTCGCGAGCGTCTGCTTCGATCTCTTCTACGGTATATTTAAGGTCAAGCTTTCCCTGAAGATCAGCCTCTTCGGCTTTCAGCGATGCGATCTCGCTGTCAAGGCGTCCAACCTGTCCTGTAACCTCGCCTACCATTACCGAGCCACTTACTATAAGGCTCATGGAAATGGCGAACACGGCGATAGCCGCCATAGCGGAAACAGGGACTCTGAATCTTACGCCCTCACACCTGTCGCCTCTGCGTTCTATGGGGAACCACTTGTTTATAAGCTCCTTAGCGGTAGACAACAGTCCTTGTATGTGACCCTCCTTCGAACCCGACTCAGAAGAGGTCAAGCTCGTTGAGGACGCGCCGTTCTTTCTTGCAGGAACTGCGGAGTTTTTCGCAGCCTCTGCCTTAGCCTCCTCTGCCTTTACGGTAGAGGGCATATAAAATGCTCTGCGGCTCTTAAAGTAACGAACGAAATCGTCGGAGGTCATATATTTGCTTCCTTTATATATACCGCTGCGGTAGCTGTCAGCTATTCCCGAGCGGCTGTCAAGCAAAACGAAGCTTTCGGAAGAATTTTCTCTGGCGGCTTCACGCTCGGATATTGCAGCTATTTCATTTTTCAAGTTACCCGAGATAGCTCTGCCTCTATAACGAGTGCGAAGCTCTGTGATACAGCGATTGTACGAATCGTTAGCGTATTCAATCATTGCCTGAAAATCCCCCTTGTTTATCTTAATCTAATTTTTACAGCTTTTCTGCTACACGGAGCTTTGCGCTTCGTGAACGCGGATTCTCCTCAAGCTCTTCCTTTGAGGGAAGAATGGGCTTGCGGTTTACCAGCCTTACCTTAGGCTTGTTTCCGCAAACGCATACGGGAAAATCCTTGGGGCAGGTGCAGCCCGATGCAAGCGACGCAAACGCCTGCTTGACTATCCTGTCCTCCAGCGAGTGGAAGGTTATTATCGCTATCCTTCCTCCCGGCTTCAGCATCGACACCGCATCTCTTATAGCAGGCTCGATTACGTCAAGCTCACTGTTTACCTCAATGCGGATCGCCTGGAAGCTTCTCTTTGCGGGGTGGTGTCCCCCTTCTCTTGCGGCAGGAGGCATCGCGTACTTTATAATATCGCTGAGCTCCGCCGTGGTTTCTATCGGTTTCTTTTCTCTATATCTTACTATCGCCGACGCTATCGCAGGTGAATATCTCTCCTCGCCGTAGTCAAAGAGAATCTTCTTTAACTGCTGCTCAGAGTAGGTGTTTACCACCTGATAAGCATCAAGGCTCTTGCGGTTGTCCATTCTCATATCAAGGGGAGCATCGTTGCTGTAGGAGAATCCCCTGTCCGCCGTATCGAGCTGATAGGAGGACACGCCAAGATCGAGAAGCACACCGTCTATGCCGTCAACTCCCAAGGAGGAGCAGACTCTTGCGATCTCGCAGAAGTTACTGCGAACCACCTTTGTGTTCTTGCCAAGAGCGTTAAGCCTTTCGGTTGCCACCGCTACCGCCGTTTCGTCCTGGTCGATAGCTATCAGCTGTCCGTTGCCGAGTCTCTTTGCGATTTCCGAGGAGTGACCCGCACCGCCTGCGGTTCCGTCCACGTATATTCCGTCGGGCTTTATGTCAAGCCCATCCATACACTCATTCAGTAATACCGAATAGTGTGAAAATTCTATCTTCTTGCTTTCGTCGCTCATAATCACCATCAGAGACCGCAGGACTCGAGCATATTCTTGATATTCTCGATGTTCTCGCCGTTTACGACTACCTCAGCGTAATTGTCCTCTGACCAGATCTCAGCGTACTTACCGCAGCCGACTACAACAGCCGCCTTGCTGATGCCCGCATATTCAACCAGAGCAGCAGGAAGCACTATTCTTCCCTGCGCGTCGGGGGAAACCTGCGCTGCATCGCGGTGAAGGGCTCTGAGTATTGCCTCGGACGCCTTTCTTTCCATTCTAAGAATAGGACTGATGTATTCCTCCCATTCAGCCATCGAATACACCTTAAGGCAATTCTCGCGTATGCTCTTTGCTACCATAAAGCTCTCGCCGAGCTCTTCACGGTGCTTTGCGGGTATAAATAATCTGTTTTTTGCATCAAGCGTATGCTTAAATTCTCCCGAAAACATTCGATTGCCTCCTTTTCCGTGTATTTTTCAAGAGTTTTTGGTACGTTTGGGCGGCATTTTAACTACGTTAGAGTTATTTTTTGCCGTTTTTCCACCATTTCGCACCACTTTTAACCACTTTGGTGAATTTATTATAATATAAACTATTAAAATAATCAATAGGAAAATAAAAATTTTCTCAAATAAATTTTATTTTTTTGAAAAACTTTTTCATTTTTTGGAAAAAACGCCTGATTTTTGGTCTTTTGGAGACATTATTTACTTTTTTTTACAATTCTTTTAATAAATGGTAAGGCATCTGTAAAAAAATATACCCTACCGACGAAGATTAACGCATTTTTTACAATCTTAAGAGAAGCAAGGGCTTTTTGCCAAAACGCCTCCCCTCCCCCACTTTACACCCTCGTAAAATATGTAGATTTTTTTATAAATATTAGCGTTGCTTATTTACTTTTATCGAAAAGTATGTTAAAATATAGACACAGAAAATATTTTTTAATATAGAAAGGAAGAAAAAGACATGAACAAGTTTATGCTTAACGAAACCTCCTATCACGGCGCAGGTGCGATCTCCGCTGTGGTAACCGAGATCCAGAACCGCGGATTCAAGAAGGCATTCGTTGCTACCGACCCCGATCTTCTCAAGTTCGGAGTTTCTGCAAAGGTAACCGATCTTCTTGACGCTGCAAGCATCGAGTATTCTGTTTTCTCTGACATCAAGCCCAACCCCACTATCGAAAACGTACAGAACGGCGTTGCTGCATTCAAGGCTGCAAAGGCTGACTGCATCGTAGCTATCGGCGGCGGCT
>JAZQVZ010000003.1:0-18696 GCA_045632105.1 Eubacteriales bacterium
TCACCCTCTATGCAAAGCCCGGTCAGAAGGTGGCATTCGTTGGCGCTACGGGCGCAGGTAAGACCACCATCACTAACCTTATCAACCGCTTCTACGACATCGACGACGGAAAGATAAGATACGACGGAATCAATATCAACAAGATAAAGAAAGCAGACCTCCGCCGCTCTCTCGGCGTGGTTCTTCAGGACACCAATCTCTTTACGGGAACGGTCATGGATAACATCCGCTACGGAAAGCTCGACGCTACCGACGAGGAGTGTATCGCCGCTGCAAAGCTTGCAAACGCCGACGATTTCATCACCCGTCTGCCCGAGGGATATAACACTATGCTCACCGCAAACGGAGCAAATCTCTCTCAGGGACAAAGACAGCTTATCTCCATTGCCCGCGCGGCTGTGGCTGACCCGCCCGTAATGATACTCGACGAGGCGACCTCCTCTATCGACACCCGAACCGAGGCGATAGTTCAGCGAGGAATGGACGCTCTCATGAAGGGCAGAACGGTATTCGTTATCGCCCACAGACTTTCCACCGTCCGCAACTCCGACGTTATAATGGTTCTGGAGCAGGGACGAATCATCGAGCGAGGCGCTCACGATGACCTCATCGCGCAGGGCGGTAAGTACTACCAGCTCTACACAGGCGCATTTGAGCTTGAATAAAATAAAAGGTAACCCGCAAGGGTTACCTTTTTTATTGTAGAACCTCTTTTTTCGCCACACGTCGCGCGATTCCGCGAATGGCGTAGTAGATGCAATAGACCACGAAGCAGCTTCCAAACACACAGAATACCACCACGGGAGGCATTATCTCGTCGGTAAGGAACGGGAATATCGAGCTTTCTATAAAAAACCAATTCTGCCCTCCACCGTATACGGTGTTTCCAAACGCCGCCCAAACCAATATCATAAGTATTCCGCAAAGCTCGCGCCAGATATTCTTAAGTTTGAGTGTTACCCTGCCAAGCGAGAGATTAAGCACTCCCCAGCAGAACAAAAATCCGTGATACATAAAGGTCTGGAAGACTACGTAGCAAAAAGGCGGCTGACCGCCGAGAGCGCTTCCGGGATAGCACATCCACATAAGCGATGAGGTTACCGAAAGAGTGACCACAACAGTCTTTATCTTCTCAAATCGCTTGTTGAACTGAACGAATGGCACAAGCACAGCCATTATAGTACAGATATTAAAGGGCAGCTTATAGATGCTGATGCCGCTGTAGCTGTCGGATAGGGGCATAATGAAAAAGTCAGCAACGTAAAGCCCGATGGTAAGATAAGCAAACAGGCGGATCACCCTGTCCTTCGCCTCCTCGCTCCGCTTGTTGAATATAAGCGACAGCGCAGCCGTTCCACCCAAGACTACAAACAGGTAGGTAAAATGCCATATGTCAAACAGCCCGATAGAAAGGCTTGAATTATTCTGACTGAAAAGCCAAGCAAAAAACTCTTTCATCTTGATCCCTCTCGAGTATTTTTTGTGACGATTTTGCGAACTTCTTCACAATTCCATCACATTATATCACCTTTTTGCTCTCTTTTCAAGCCTTTTTTCGATATTTTTACATTTTTTGAGGCGTTTTACACATTTTGTCTTCCGTAGGGGCTACCGGCGGTCGCCTGATTTGTCGCAATGTCATTTAAGCGAGTCATCCTGAGCGGAACGGCGAGATATTGGTGATATGAGCGCAGAAACAATAAGCCGCCGTGAAGTCGAACCCTTGCGAGCGGGATAGCGGAGCAAGGGCGGAGCGAAGCGACGGGATCTCCTTAAGAGTTACATTATACACCGTAGGATAGCAAAATCTTTTTGTAGATCCCTGCGAGCCTTACGGCTCTTGCTTTTGGATGAATTCGTTCCGCCTTCATCCAAAAGTTCGACTGCGCTCAGGATGACCCGTAAAATAGAATTTGTGCGACTTCAAGCGGTGCGCCGAGGACGTCGCACCCACAAAAAACAACCAACAAAAAAATTACGCACCACGTTTCCGTAGTGCGTAATAATTATTCTTCTTCAAGTTCTTTGGGCAACTTTCTTTCAAGAAAGTTGCGAAAAAAACCAACACAAACTAACTACCTTACCCTCTCAGAGCAAGATACTCATCCATCACAGACTCGGCGATACCAATGCGCTTGATCTTTCTGGAGGAGTTCTTGGGGAATTCCTCGTGGCGCATAATTACCATATTGATGCGCTTGTAGGTCTGGACTATCTCGTTGACTCCCTCGACCTCCTCGGTCAGCTTCGCGGCAAGCATCTCGTCGGACGCATCGGCGCCGAGCGCCGCCTTGGCGTGATCAAAGTTGGGGTATATCAGGGCTACGATATCGTAGTCCTTCTTCTTGTCGTTCATAATACCGACAACGACGCTCTCGGCAACGTAGGGGCTGCGGGAGAGATAGGTCTCAAGCTCCTCAGGGAAGATATTCTTGCCGTTTGCGGTAACGATTATGTTCTTCTTTCTGCCCGTAATTACAAGGTATCCGTCGCCGTCAATATAACCAAGGTCGCCCGTGCGGAGCCAGCCGTTTTTCTTGACCTCGTCGGTAGCCTCGGGCATCTTGTAGTAGCCAAGCATTACGTTGTCGCCGCGATAGCAGATCTCACCTACTCCATCCTCGTCAGCGTCAACTATCTTAAGCTGTCCGCCGGGGAGAGCAACGCCCGCAGAATGATCCTTGGATGCGGTGTCGGGATTTACAGCCGCAAGAGGGCCGCACTCGGTAAGACCGTAGCCTTGAATAACTCTGAAGCCGAAATCGCGAAGACCGCTAAGCACCTGAGGATCCACAGGCGCGCCGCCCGATACGATAAGATTAAGTCTTCCGCCCATGGACGCGTGGATCTCTGCAAATACCTTGCGCTTTGCCGCGCTTCTCGCAGGCTCGGGAAGCATATTGGTGGCAGAGATGACCTTTCTTACCTTCTCCTCTATTCCCTTCTTGCGAATGTTCACCCACATCTTGTTGTACATGGTTTCAATAAGCAGAGGAACGCAGAGCATCTTGGTGGGATGGATCTCCTTCATATTTCTCATTATGTAACGAACGCCCTCGGAGAACGCCACAGCCGCGCCACGGCTTACGGGGAACAAAAATCCTGCGGTGCATTCGTAAACGTGGTGCTGAGGAAGGACAGACAGAGCGATATCGTCCTCGTTGATACTAACCAGCTTTGCAAGATTTTCAAGGTTGCAGCAGATATTTCTGTGAGAAAGCATTACGCCCTTGGAAACGCCCGTGGTTCCCGAGGTGAAAATGAGAGAAGCCATAGCGTCGATGTCGATGGACTGGTTTCTGTACACCTCGTACTCCTCGAGAGTGTAATCATCGGCGCAAAGCTCAAGAACCTCGCTAAAGCTTATTCTCTGTACGCGTCTGCCTGCCTTTGCCGCCTTCTCGGCGTACTTTTCGGAGTAGATTATCGCAGCAGCCGAGGATACCTTCGCAATATTTGCAAGCTCCTCTGCAGGGATCTCCTTGTCAACGGGAACGATAGTTCCCACTCCGCATACGGTAGCCATATACGCTACGCACCAAGCGTAGGAGTTCTCACCCATAACGATAATGCGCTTGCCGCTAAGACCTCTGCGAAGCAGAGCTACGCCAAGAGAGTTCACGTCACAGTAGAACTCGGCGTAGGTGTGGGGCTGGTATTCGCCGTTCGCCTTCTGGTAAAAAACCGGCTTTTCTGCGTGAGCGACGCAGGTTACCTCCAGCATTTCACGAAGATCGTGTATCTTTTCGGATTTGTAATACTTGAAATTTTTCATATCAAATTCCTTTCCGAGCAAGTCTTGGAATCAAAGCCATAGTTCTCTTGCTCATCAAAAGCATTGTAACACACAATTATGAATTGCGTATGAACATTAGTAAAAAATGTTGAGCGGTCAACCGATATAGCAAAAATTTACCTTTATTTTGTTGAGCAGTCAACCGATTTTAGCAGGTTTAGGGGCGGATTTGACCTATATTTTTATCACTAGACACTCTTTTCTGCTCTTTTTACAATAATCAATTACACTCTTTGTGCCTTTGGATTTTTCATCCCAAAAGGCTAAAACAAGGTCTGCATAATCAACGATTTGCTTGTTTCGTACGATAGGCGCGCCTCTGCCGTACCGCTGATAATCGGGCAAAAACACCGTCAGCTTCAGCCCTCGCTCTACCGCAAAAATCTCGGCGCACTTGTCTATTCCCTTTGCCCCACCCGATACGATCTCTTCGCACTCCTCGGGAACATACTCACCAACATTTATTGTTAAACCTCTCGACCCTATTACAGCTACCTTCATATACCCCTCCATTGAACACATTTTAGATATACTTTATGTCTATATGCAACATAATAACACAAAATAGTTGTAAAGTAAATATAAAATAAATTGATTTTGAGGTTATTTTATGGCTACTAAAAGTTTGTCTATACGAATTGAAGAGGAAATGCTCGACAAATTGCACGTCGTTGCAGATTACGAGGGCAGAAGCGCCAACAGCCAGATCCTCATCCTGATACGCGATTGTATCGAGGCGCACGAAGAAAAGCACGGCAAAATAAGCGTTGGCAAAAGATAATCAACACATAAAGGAGTACGAACGATTTGTTTGTACTCCTTTTGTTATACTCGTAGGGGCGATTCTCTCAAAAACAGGCTCCCTCCGGGAGGGAGGCCCCTCCCTTTTTTGTTGCACAGGTTATTTCAGAGGGTCATCCTGAGCGGAACGGCGAGCTATTGGTAATGTGAGCGTATAAACAACAAATCGCCGTGAAGTCGAACCCTTGCGAGCGGATCAGCGGAGCAAGGGCGGCGCAAAGCAACGGGATCTCCTTAAAAGTTACATTATGTTTCGTAGGATAGCAAAGTCTTTTTGTAGCTCCCTGCGAGCCTTACGGCTCTTGCTTTTGGATGAATTCGTTCCTCCTTCATCCAAAAGTTCGACTACGCTCAGGATGACCTATAAAATAAGATTTCTGCGAATCTTAAACGGCGCGCCGAGGACGTGGCACCCTACAACAAACCCATATATTACACCGTAGGGGAGGGGTCTCCCCTCCGGTTTTTTGTCGCACAAGATTAACGGCGGGAGCAAGCCCCAGCCCTACAAGCCTTCCCCTTTGGGGAAGGGGGACCGCTTGCGGTGGATGAGGAGAAGGTGGGTGTTTGCTATGTAACGCTTTATTTTTAAAAATATCTTAGCCCGTTCTCCTCATCCGTCGCTCCTTCGTCGCGCCACCTTCTCCACGGGAGAATGCTTTTTATAGAGCTTGTGTTCCTAAACGGGGCGCCGAGGACGTCGCCCCTACGATAATGCAATAAGAATAACAAAAAATAACGCTCCACGTTTCCGTAGAGCGTTATAATTATTTTTTGAAGTTCTCCCCGCGACCTTCTTACAAGAAAGTCGCAAAAACCCAACACAAAGCTAACTTCAATACTTAAACGTCTGCTCACGCTTGTCAAGCTCGGCGAGATAGCGGCGGGCCTCGGTCTTAGCGCTTTCCAAGGAAAGCTCCTTATAGTTTCCGCACTCCTTACGCTCTGCGCCGAACATTTCGGTCGCCTCGTTTGCGATCTTCTCAAGAACACTGCGAACGGTAGCAAGCACGCGAGCGTTATCGGCATCGCGCACCAGCAGATAAAATCCCGTACGACAGCCCATAGGACCAAAATATATCACGTCGCCACCGAGGTCGCTGTTTCTCACGTAGGTAGCAAACATATGCTCCACCGAGTGCATGGTGATATTGTCCATAAAATCGTCGTTGTTGGGCTTTCTCGTTCTCATATCGTAGGTGGTTATATCTCCGTCGATACGCGACACGTAGATGCCCGGCTCGATAAAATCGTGATCAACCGAAAAGCTGGTTATTCTTCTTACAGTTTCCATCTTACACCTCCGCGATCATTGCTTCAACAAGAGCCTGAGATTTCACAGCCGCGCGGCTGACCATTTCGGGATACTCCATCTCGGCTTCGCCCGAAGCGTTGTCAGAAATACAGCGGATCACCACGAAATCGACCCCTGCAACGTAGCAGGTCTGACCGATAGACGCGCCCTCCATCTCACAGGCGATAGCGCCAAAGGTATCTCTTATAAACGCCTTCTTGGTTCTATCGTTGATAAACTGGTCGCCCGAGGCGATAATTCCGCCCTCCGCGCCGTTGCCCTGCTCTCTTGCGATAGCGATCGCTCTCTCGGCAAGGCTCTTGCTTGCGGGAATTTCAATAATATTTATCCCCGAAATAAGACCCACCGCGTCACCGATAGCCGAGGTGTCCATATCGTGCTGAACAACGCCCGTGGAAACCGCAAAATCAAGTATTCCAACCCTTTCACAGAGAGTCCCCGCAACGCCTGTGTTTATTATGCGCTTTGCGCCGTATTTGATTATCATAGTCTGCGCGCAGATAGCTGCAAACACCTTTCCAATGCCGCACTGAGCGACCACCACGGGCTTGCCCATAAGGCTTCCGCTGACAAATTCTATTCCGCTGACGATCTCGCGCTCAGCTCCCTCGATCTTCGCCTTGAGAGCCTCGACCTCAACGCTCATCGCTCCTATAATTCCGGTCATATCAATTCTCCTTTTATTATATTTCTCCGTAGATCTCAAGAAGTCTTTCCTCAAGCTCGTTCTTTCTCGTGTCGAGCTCGGCAAGTCTTGTGTAATCGGTAGCCGCCTCGCCGTTCATAAGGCTGTCGATCTCGTCGATCTCCTTCTCTATCCTCTCTGCCTCGGCGCGCAGACGTTCAAGACGCTTCTGAGCGTTTCTCTTGTCCGCCGCTTCCTTCTTGTTTTTAAGGTAGGCTTCCTTGGCGCTGCTCATAGTCTGCGCTCTATCACCGCTCTCGGCAGGGCTGCTCAGCGCCGCTCTGCGCTCTCTGTCGCGCATAAGCTCGGCGTAGCCCTCTCCCACTCTGGGAATAGTCACGTCACTGTATCCGCCTCCTCGGGACACGGGCTCCATATCGATAAGTCTTGTGGCAAGCTTCTCGATAAAATATCTATCGTGAGAAACTATCACCACAGTGCCCTCGTAGTCGGCAAGAGCCCCCTCAAGAGCCTCGCGTGAGGCTATATCAAGGTGGTTCGTTGGCTCGTCGAGGATAAGCAGATTAGTGTCGGCAAGCATCAGCTTCGAGAGTGTAAGTCTTGCGCGCTCGCCACCGCTGAGCTCTCCCACGAGCTTGTACACGTCCTCGCCGATAAATCTGAAGAGCGCCAGAGTATTTCTCACCTCAAGCTCGGTAAGCGAGGGGTATTCGTTCCAAAGCTCGTCAAGAACCGTGTTCGACGGTGTCAGGTTCTGGTTTTCCTGATCGTAATAGCCAACCGTCACGTTATATCCAAGCTCCACATAGCCGCTCTCAGGCGAAAGTCTGCCCAGAAGAAGCTTGATAAGCGTGGATTTTCCACAGCCGTTAGGGCCTGTCAAAAATAGCCTGTCGTTTCGTCTTACGGTGAAGGAAATATTGTCAAGAACCCTCGCTCCGCCGCCGTAGGCAAAGGAAAGTCCGCGAATATTCATAACCTCGTTTCCGCTGACACCCGAGCTCGAAAAGCTCATTCGAATGCTCTTGGGGTCGCTCTTGGGCTTCTCCACGCGCTCCATCTTTTCAAGGAGCTTCAGGCGGCTCTCTGCGGCAATAATATTGCGCTCTCGGTTCCACGCCCTCTGCTGAGCGATGTACGCCTCCTGCCTTGCTATCTCCTTTTGCTGATTTTTGTAGTGTCGCTCTTCGATCTCACGGTCTATCCTTCTCTGCTCCATGCTCTTGGAGTAGCCTCCGTTGTAGAGCTTGGCTCCGTGATGCTCCATGGACAGAGTTTTATTTGTAACTCGGTCGAGGAAATATCGGTCGTGGGATATGACCATCAGGCACTTTTTATAACCCGAAAGGAAGCTCTCAAGCCAGAGAAGAGTGTCCATATCAAGATGGTTCGTGGGCTCGTCAAGCATAAGTATGTCGGGCTCACGGCAGAGCTCTCTCGAGAGCGCAAGACGTGTTCTCTGCCCTCCGCTGAAGGAGGAGATAGGTCGCCTCTGCGCCTCCTCGTCGAAGCCCATTTTCATAAGCGTCGAGGCGCATCTGCCACGGAATTCAAGGCCGCCCTCGGCTATAAATCTCTCGTTGAGCATCGTGTACTCAGCCACCGCCGAGGTGTCGCCCTCAGCAAGTCGCGCTTCAAGCTCGGCAAGGCGCTTCTCAGCCCTCAAGAGATGCGGGAACGAGCCGTACATTACCTCAAGCGCCGATGCTCCTCCCGGAACGTCGGAGAAATCGCGAAAGGCGTCGTCCTGGCGCAGGATCCCCACGGTCTTGTCTTTAGATATATAAACGCTTCCGCTGTCCGCGGTAAGCTCGCCGGTTATCAGCTTGAACAGCGTGGATTTTCCACAGCCGTTTACACCGATAACGCCAAGTCGGTCGCTCTCGTCAAGAGAAAACGACACGCCGTCAAGTATCACCTTCGTGCCAAAGGCAAGCGACAGGTTTTCAACTGTTATTGCTATCATTTAATATCCTTGAAAGTTAGTTTTTGTTGGGTTTTTCGCGACTTTCTTTCGAGAAAGTCGCCCAAAGAACTTGAAAAGGAATAATTATAACACCCTACGGATATGTAGTGCTTATTTTCAAGTCGGTTGAGATGATAGGTAGAATTTTCGGACCCTACGTCCCGAAAATTCGTTGGATTTTATTGTAATGTGCTTCGCACATATTGAGAATTTATTTTGTAGGGGCGACGTCCTCGGCGCACCGTTTTGGGACTTCGCACACATTTCCGTCAACCGTTTATTTATTACTTTTCAGGTTCTTTGGCTCCACCTTTCTCCAAAGAAAGGTGGAACGCGCCCTCAAAGCTTTATCTTGATCTCACAAGCCACGCCGAGGATTCGGGCTTCACCCGATTCGAAATCGTCGGTGGAAAGCTTGATAGGCTCATACTCCTCGTTCTCGGGAACGAGATAAACGTTCTTTTTGCTTCTTCTGAAGCGCTTGACCGTAGCGCACTCACCGCCCACAAGACAGGCGACCACGTCGCCCTCGTCGGCGTACTGCTGCTTATGGAAAAGCACCAGCGAGCCCTCGATCATTCCTATGTTCTTCATACTGTCGCCCTGAACTCTCAGGTAGAAGTATTCGTCGGCCTCGCTCACGTCGGCTCTCTCGTATCCAAGCACGCTCTCGTTTGTGATTATGGGCGAGCCCGCTCTTATCTCACCGATTATCGGCACCATAGAGCCGTCAAAGGCAGCCGCGCTGTTCCCCTCGTAGCCGCTCACGCCTCCGCTGACCAGATACTCCAGCGGAACGTCGAAAAAGTCGGCGATAAGCTTGATCTTATCGATCTTCGGCGTGGATCTGCCGTTCTTCCAATCGGTAAAGGTGGACGCCGATATTCCCGTCCCCTTGGACACGCGGTAGACCGTGGTATTGTTCATCTTCAATAATTTATCAAAAATTTTGTAGTCCATTTCAGCACTCCTTTGTGCATTTATACAATTATTGCGGAAATCCGTATTACCTATTGACAATAGTTCGGAAATCCGTTATAATATGTCTTGTAAGATCATTATATCCTAAGACAAGCTCTTTGTCAAGGATATTTTGAAAATCCGTAATAAATTTGATAAAATAAGGAGGAAAACCGAAAAATTGTGTGCTATATGCGGCCTTCGCCGATGCCCTCCGCCCTGCCCCTCGTACCGAGGAATAACAGGTGGAGGCGACCGTCCCATAGGGGAATGCGAGGAGTGCGGGACATTCATTTATCCCGACGATGACTATTCGGAATTTGGAAGATTTATATTCTGCTCGCGGTGCGCAGAAGATGAGATAGACGATTAAAAGAAAGGAGAAAAATGACCGATAAGCCAACGAAAGAAGAAATTAAGCAGGTAGAAAACTACCTGAAAAGCTACAAATTTTGCCAGAAGCTGATAATGCTCGGCAACTACGAAAAGAAATATTTTGAAACTCTGGAATGGGAGCGAGAGATCCCTGCGGAGTTCTCTCTTGCCCGCGCCAAGATGTTCGAGGTGCGGCATTTCATAGTGAATATGGACAACTCCAACGAGAAGCTGATGCTCTACTACCACTATGTTCACTGTGACACGGTGGAAAAGTGCGCGGAGCTTATGGGAATATCGCGAAGCTCGGCCTTCCGCCTGAAGAAGCGCGCCCTCGAGGAGGCGTACAGGTACGGAGTCCGCACGGGAAAGCCAATGAAGGCGTTTTAAATTTCTATTGACAAAGCCTGTCGAAAAAGCTATAATGGAGATAGAAAATCTATCTAAAGGAGGCTTTTATGAAAAAGTTTTTCAAGGAATTCAAGACCTTCATCACCCGCGGAAACGTGGTTGATATGGCAGTCGGTGTTATCGTCGGCGGAGCCTTCACCGCTATCGTCAACGGAATGAGCAACTACATACTCAAGCCCCTGACCAACTGGCTTTTAGCGTTGGTTATTGGAGCTAACACACTCTCTGAGATGTTCACTATGCTCAAGCCTGCGTACCTTCTCGACGATGCAGGAAATCCCACAAGCGAGATCGACCTTGCAAACTCGATCTATATTGATTGGGGCTCGTTCATCAACGCGATAATCAACTTCGTATTGGTAGCGCTGGTGCTGTTCACCATCGTTAAGCTTATGAACAAGGTTCGCGAGGAGCGTAAGGAGCTCGGCGAAAATATCGCCAAGGGCAAGCTGACCGGAGAGCAGAAAAAGGAGCTCAAGGCGGCTGGCATCAAGCGTCGCGACAAGGAGGCTGTAAAGGCATACTTTGACGAGAAGAAGCGTCTTGCCGACGAGGCAGCGGCAGCAGCGGCAGCCGAGGCAGAAGCAGCGGCAGCAGCAGAGCGCGCGGCTAATCCCACCACCGAGGGCCTGCTCAAGCTCATACTTGAACAGATCAAAAAGGCATAAAGCGCACACCCCCGCCGTGCGGGGGTGTTTCTTTTTTCTGTAGGGGGGCGACCCAATGTGTTACACCGTAGGGGAGGGGGCTCCCCTCCCGTTTTTGTTACACAAGTTATTTTAGAGCGTCATCCTGAGCGGAACGGCGAGATATTAGTAATATGAGCGTAGTTTCTATAAACCGCCGTGAAGTCGAACCCTTGCGAGCGGGATAGCGATGCAAGGGCGATGCGAAGCAACGGGATCTCCTTAAAAGTTACATTATGCTCCGTAGGATAGCAAAATCTTTTTATAGATCCCTGCGAGCCTTACGGCTCTTGCTTTTGGATGAATTCGTTCCTCCTTCATCCAAAAGTTCGACTACGCTCAGGATGACCCGTGAAATAGAATTTGTGCGAATCTTAAACGGGGCGCCGAGGACGTCGCCCCCCTACAAAGGATAGCATTCTTTTAAGAATAGGCTCCCTCCGGGAGGGAGCTGTCGCCGAAAGGCGACTGAAGGAGAGCGCGTAACGAGAAGCGTGTGATATTTCCATTGTCGCGCAGGCTCCTTCCGTCACCTGACGGTGCCACCTTCCTCTCGGAGGAAGGCTTTTTAGTTGCTTAACGTTACTAAAAAAAGGAACCCCGTCGGGGTTCCTTTTTTGCTTATTTCTTCAACGTCGCCTCAAACTCCTCGCCGAGGGTACAGATCTTATCGAACACCATCGACGTGATGCGCGCGTACTCGCCGCTTGCCTCGGTGTCGTAGCCAAGGCTGTCAAACGCGATAGGCTCGCCGATAATGATATAGGTCCTTCTGAAAAGCTTGAATCTATTGTTCTTTCTCCAGATATAGCAGGGCACGATGTCCGCCTTCGCGCGCGTTGCGATAAGCGCCATTCCGTTCTTGGTCTTGGTATCTCTGGGGTTCTCACCGGGGTATCTATGACCCTGAGGGAATATTCCAAGGCACTTGCCGTCCTGAACAAGCTTCACAGCTCCCTTGATAGCTCCAACGTCGCTGCACGAGCGGTCTACGGGGAATGCCCCGAGAAGTCTTATAAGCTGAGCAAGTCCGGGGATCTTGAAGAGCTCCTTCTTTGCCATAAAGCAGACCTGATTTTTGCGGAACGCATAGCAAAGCGCGATAGCGTCGGTGGCGCTGACGTGGTTTCCGCAGACGATATATCCGCCCTCGTCACGCTCTCTCTCGGCGTTTATCACCTTATATCCGAACAAAAATCCAACTATTCCGGCAAGCAGAGCGTATATGATCCTATATGCGCGACTGCCCTTTCTTTTTACTCTTTTGCCCATTATTCGCTCACCTTTTCCTTGATGATCTCGATTATCTTATCAACGCTCTCATCAAAGGTATATTCGCTGTTGTCAAACAGGATAGCATCGTCAGCCGCCTTGGTGGGAGCGATAGCACGGCTGCTGTCCTGACCGTCACGCTGATTCATCTCGGCGAGAACGTCCTCGTATTTCACGTCCTGACCTCTTGCGATAAGCTCGTCGTAGCGACGCTTTGCGCGGCACTCGGCAGAAGCGGTCATAAATATCTTAACGTCGGCATTAGGAAGAATAACGGTACCGATATCTCTTCCGTCCATAATTACGCTGTTCTTTCTTGCTATCTCCTTCTGCGCCTCAAGCAAAAACGCGCGGACTGCGGGGATAGCCGACACCAGCGACGCGTACATAGACATCTCGGGAGTACGGATAGCATCTCCGTGATCAACTCCGTTGAGGTAAACGTGCTGAGCGCCGTTCTCGTACTTGACCTCGAGATCTATCTCGGGAAGCAGAGCGCTTACGCCCTCGGCGTCCTTGGGGTCAACGTTCTTGGATCTCACGTAAAGACCGATGGTGCGATAAAGCGCTCCCGTATCCACGTAGAGAATATCAAGCTTCTTTGCCACAGCCTTTGCAGCCGTGCTCTTTCCCGCGCCTCCGGGACCGTCGATTGCTACGTTAATGTGTTTCATATATATACTCCTTGATGATTATTTATTGCCAAGCCGCGCTCTCTCCTGCAAGAACGCCCGTGCAGAAGGCTATCTGCAGATTATATCCGCCCGTATATGCGTCAAGATCCAGGACCTCACCTGCAAAATACAGTCCGCGGCAGAGCTTTGACTCCATTGTCTTGGGGCTTACCTGACCTACCGCCACGCCGCCCTTGGTTATTATTGCCTCGTTGATGGGTCGGAATCCGCAAAGCGAGATCTTCAGTCGTCTGATGCGATCGCAGAGCGCCCTTCTCTCCTCCTTGGTTATGGAATTGACCTTCTTGTGGGGGTCGATCCCCGACAGAGAAATGATAACGGGGATAAGCTTCTGGGGAAGAAGATCGCCCAGCGCGTTTGCGAAATCCTTGTTGGCGTACTTGGAAAAGTCGCTGACAAGTCTTGCGTCAAGCATTTTGTCGTCAAGCGCGGGCTTCAGGTCTATCCAAGCCTCGTAGTTGCCCGATGCAATATCGGGAATGTGCGCCGAAGCCGACAGCACCATAGGGCCGGTTATGCCGAAATGCGTGAACATCATCTCGCCAAAATCCTCGTAGATGCGCTTTCCGTCGTTCTTCGACACGATGGACAGCGCCACGTTGCGAAGCGACAGCCCCTGAAGAGAGGGACAGATCTTGCTGTCGGAAACCATCGGCACCAGAGAGGGGAGCAGAGGGGTCACGGTGTGTCCCGCCTGCTTTGCAAGAGCGTATCCGTCGCCGTCAGATCCCGTTCTGGGATAAGATCTTCCGCCTGTTGCGATTATCACCGCGTCAGCCGTGATCTCGCCCTTGTCGGTGACCACACCGCCGCAGGCTCCGTCCTTTATAATAAGGCTCTTAGCCCTTGAATATTCTATTTTCACACCCGACTCACGGCAGGCGTCAAGGAGCGCTCTTACCACGTCGTCCGCCTTGTCTGACACAGGGAAAACTCTGCGGCCGCGCTCGACCTT
This sequence comes from Eubacteriales bacterium, assembly GCA_045632105.1. Lineage (GTDB taxonomy): Bacteria > Bacillota > Clostridia > Oscillospirales > CAG-272 > HGM12713. Next base: position 13,879 of record JAZQVZ010000003.1, read on the forward strand.
CAGCGCCACGCCCTCTGCCTCGAAGAACTCCTGAGTGTCCTTGGTGGAGAAGCGGTTCAGCGCGCTGTAAAGAAATCGGGGGTTGGTGGGAACGTTTTGGAGGAACTCCTCAAGGGTGCAATCGTTGGTAACGTTGCATCTTCCCTTTCCCGTAATGCGAAGCTTTCGACCGCAGGCGCCCATCTTTTCAAGCATGGTCACCTCGGCGCCGCTTCTTGCGGCTGTGAGAGCCGCCATCATTCCTGCGGCTCCGCCGCCGATGACGACTACCTTGTTGATATCACTCATATCTTAGCCCTGATCCTGATCGGTGTCGTATACGTTGTACTCCGACCAGATGCTCTCAAGCTGATGCAATCTCTCGGTCAGCTCATCCTGCTTCTGACGCGCAATTGCTACCACGATAGCGTTGATAACGCTGAGGGGAGCAACCAAAGAATCGGCAAAGGAAGCCATGTCGCTCTTTGCAAAGAGAGTTATGTTGGACTTCTTGGCAATAGGCGATACTGCGCTGTCGGTGATCGCGATAACGTCTGCTCCCGAGTTACGGGCAAAGCTTACCGCGTTGATAACCTTTCTGGAGTATCTGGGGAAGCTGAGAGCCACCACCGTGTCGCCCTCGCCAACGCTCATTATCTGCTCGTAGATCTCGCTTGCAGAGGTCGCAAGAATAAATCTCACGTTGTCGAACATTACTCGCAGGTTTATGTTCAGCGCGCGGGCAAGGATAGATGCCGAGCCCATACCGAGAATGTAGATGTTTCGAGCCTTCATAATGCTGTTTACCGCTTCGGCAAACGCGTCGCGGTCTATTTCCTCAAGGGTGCGCTTTATCTTGTCGATGTCCGACATAAGCACCTTGGTGAGTATGTCGCCGTCACCGATAAGGCTGTTGGTGACCTCCATACGCTGGAAGGTGGTCAGTCGTGTGCGGACTATCTCCTGAAGCGATTGCTGGAACTCGGGATAGCCCTCATAGCCCAGCTCGATTGCGTATCTTACTACCGTAGACTCGGACACGTTTACTACCGCGCCAAGCTTGGATGCGGTCATGTAAGCCGCCTTGTCGTAGTTCCCGAGAATATAATTTGAAATGAGTTTCTGACTTTTAGAGAACGTAGGCATTCTCTCTTCTATCACCTTCAAAAGGTTCTTGCTCATAGTTTGTTTCTCCATTCCGTCGGGCTGAATATATACCCATACAGATACATTATAACTCTAAAATTTGTTAAAGTCAACAGGGAGTTAGTTGGTGTGACGTTTTTTCGTCCTTTTCTTTCGAGAAAAGGACCAAAAGAACTTGAAAAAGGGATTGTTTATTGAATGTTAGAGGACGTTTAGTGCGTAAATTGGAGTTGGTTGAGATGATAGGTAGGCTTTTGCAACCGCGTTGCCTTGCAAAAGCCGTTGTTTTTATTGTAATGTGCTTTGCGTATATTGGGGCATATACCACCCTTGTAGGGGGCCACGTCCTCGGCGCACCGATCGGGAGCGCGTAAGCTACACGCCTTCGGTCAAAATACACATAAAATGTTACTACAATATTATAAAAAATGTCGTTTTTTTGCTTGACAAATATCCCGCTACATGGTATAATATGAAAGATAAAATTGTAGCATTAAGGAGGAATTATTTATGAAATTTGTTTTTTCCAATGCTTCTCTTTTTTCAAGCGACGCTTATCTTAAAAAATATAATGAATTCGCAGCTGAAGCAGTCGTTTCCAATGACTGTTTTATTGACAGTTCTAAATACGTTATTTTTCCCGGTTTTGTTGATGTGCATGTGCATTTTCGCGAGCCGGGCTTTTCTTATAAAGAGACCATCGCCAGCGGCTCTGCGGCGGCGGCAAGAGGCGGTTACAGTGCGGTCTGCACCATGCCAAACCTCGATCCCGTTCCCGATTCCCTGTCGAATCTCGGCGTTCAGCTTGACGCTATAAAACGAGATGCAAAAATAAAGACCATTCCCTTTGGAAGCATCACCTGTGGGCAGAACGGCAAGGAGCTTGCCGACCTCGAGGCTCTTGCGCCCTTCGTTTGCGGATTCTCCGACGACGGCAGAGGCGTTGACAACTCGGCGCTTATGAGAGAGGCTATGATAAGAGCCAAGGCTCTTGGCAAGATAATCTCGGCTCACTGCGAGGACGGAACGCAGGAAAAGGACTCCCCCGAGGCAGAATGGAAGCAGATCGAGCGCGACGTAAAGCTCGCCGACGAGATAGGCGTGAAGTATCACGTCTGCCACATCTCCACCAAGGAGAGCCTCCAGATAATCAAGGAGGCAAAGAAGAGCGGCGTGGATATCACCTGCGAGACCGCTCCCCACTACCTGACCTTCTCACAGCTCCACGAGCGTGATGACGGAAGATACAGAATGAATCCCCCTCTCCGCAAGGAAGCAGACCGACTGGCTCTGCTTGAGGGAATCTACGATGGCTCCATCGATATGATAGCCACCGACCACGCGCCCCACTCCGCAGAGGAGAAATCCCACGGGCTTCGCAGTCTGAACGGAATCGTGGGGCTTGAATGCGCCTTCCCCGTGCTCTACACCGAGCTCGTAAGGAAGGGCGGACTTCCCCTTGAGAGATTGATAGCTCTTATGAGCACCAATCCTGCAGAGCGCTTCGGCATCGACCGCGACGGATTTTGCGTGTGGGATCTAAACGACGAATACACGATAGATATCGGCGAGTTTGCTTCAAAGGGTAAATGCACACCCTACGAGGGCAAGCAGGTATTCGGCAGATGTATAGCTACCGTCTCGGGCGGCAAGCTTGCATATCTCGACAAGAAGATCTCTTGTTAGTACGCTTCGCGTAAAACTTTTTCTTTTGACGGCATAGGCGCAAAAGAAAAAGTTACAAAAAGAAAACGCCAAGGGCGATTTCGCTCTCTGCGGAGAGCGCCTCAGGGCGTCGCCCTGAGAACCCACGAGCTTTTGGAAAAGCTCGACCAAAACCTTCAAACGGGTCTCTCTGACCCAGCAAACACGACAAAAATTAAACTTTAAAATACACGAGAGGAAAAAACTATGGCAAAAAGAAAAGACATTAAAAGAATAATGATCATCGGCTCGGGACCTATCGTTATCGGTCAGGCAGCAGAGTTTGACTATGCGGGCACTCAGGCGTGTCTTGCGCTCCGCGAGGAGGGTTATGAGGTAATCCTCGTAAACTCCAACCCCGCTACTATTATGACAGATACCACCATTGCCGACAAGGTATATATGGAGCCCCTTACTCTTGAGGACGTGGCAAAGATCATTCGCTACGAGCGTCCCGACGCTATCGTTCCCGGTATAGGCGGACAGACGGGTCTTAACCTGGCTATGCAGCTTGAGAAGAAGGGTATTCTCAAGGAGGCAGGCGTTGAGCTTCTCGGTACCTCCAGCGAGAGTATCGAGCGCGCAGAGGACAGAGAGCTCTTCAAGGAGCTTTGCGAGAGATGCGGCGAGCCCGTTATCCCCTCTGAGATCGCTAACACCCTTGACGAGGTCATCACAGCAGCTGAAAAGATCGGCTTCCCGCTGGTTCTCCGTCCCGCATTTACTCTCGGCGGTACGGGCGGCGGCTTTGCTAACGATATGGACGAGCTTCGCGAGCTTGCAGTAGGCGCGCTTGCGGCTTCTCCCGTTCACCAGGTTCTGGTTGAGAAGAGCGTTCGCGGCTTCAAGGAGATCGTGTTCGAGGTTATGCGCGACAGCGAGGACAACGCTATCACCATCTGCGGCATGGAGAACATCGACCCCGTCGGCGTTCACACCGGCGACAGCTTGGTCGTAGCTCCTATTATGACCCTCAGCGATCACGATCTCAAGATGCTCAACGACAGCGCTATCAAGCTCATCCGTGAGCTGAAGATATCGGGCGGCTGTAACGTACAGTTCGCTCTCAACCCCGACTCCTCCGAGTACTACCTCATCGAGGTCAACCCCCGCGTTTCCCGTTCCTCCGCTCTTGCATCCAAGGCGAGTGGATACCCCATCGCGAGAGTTACCGCAAAGATAGCCGTTGGTATGACCCTCGACGAGATCGACGTAGCAGGAACCAAGGCTTCCTTCGAGCCTCAGCTTGACTACGTTGTTGCTAAGTTCCCCCGCTTCCCCTTCGATAAGTTCACCTCGGTACCCAACAAGCTCGGTACTCAGATGAAGGCGACCGGTGAGTGCATGGGAATCGGCACCAACCTTGAGGAGTGTCTGCTCAAGTCCGTTCGCTCTCTCGAGATCGGCGTTTGCCATATTCACATGGTCAAGTTCGACGACAAGACCGACGCTGAGCTTCTCACCTACATCGACGAGTTCCACGATGACAATATCTTCGCTATCGCAGAGCTTCTCCGCAGAGGCCATAGCATCGAGGAGATTCACTCTATAACCAAGATCACACGCTACTTCCTTGAGTCCTTCAAGAAGATCACCGATATGGAGTCTGCTCTCGCAGCTGCAAAGGGCGACAAGGCTCTTCTCCGCGAGGCTAAGCTTATGGGCTTCTCGGACAAGTACGTCGCAAAGCTCTGGGGCGTTAAGGAGTGCGATATTTACGACATCCGCAAGGCAGAGAACCTCTTCCCTGCGTTCCGTATGGTCGACACCGCTCACGTTGGCGCGTACATTCCTTACTTCTACTCCTCCTACACGGGAAAGAACGATTCTATCCTCACAGACCGCAAGAAGATAGTAGTTCTCGGCGCGGGCCCCATCCGTATCGGTCAGGGCGTTGAGTTCGACTACTCCACCGTTCACGCTGTGAACACCATTCGCAGCTGCGGCTACGAGGCAATCATCATAAACAACAACCCCGAGACCGTATCC
>JAZQVZ010000004.1:0-6385 GCA_045632105.1 Eubacteriales bacterium
AGCTCTACAAGGGTAACATCATCAAGGCAGGCGTATGGAGCGACTACTCTCTGTATTCCGAGGAGCTCGCTACATTCGGTGAGGACAACGTATACAATCAGGCGGATTCCGCAGGATTTATCAACCTGTTCGGCTTGCCCATAAAGGTTCAGGCACAGGTGAATGCACAGAATAAAAAGAACTGATTTAAATTAAGGAGTTATTTTTGCCTGCCGTATTTTTGCGGCGGGCAAAAAGTGTTAAATAAGTATGGAAAAAATGTGGGCAGGAAGGTTTGCAAAAAACCTCGACAGTAAAGCGGACGACTTTAATTCATCAATTCGCTTCGACTGTAAAATGTACAAGCAGGATATTTTGGGGTCCATGGCGCACGCGGAGATGCTTGCGAGGCAGAGCATTATAAGCGTCGCAGACTGTGAAGCAATAGTTAACGGTCTTTCGGGAATTCTCGAGGATATCGAGAATGGGGATCTGGCATTCGATATGTCCTGCGAGGATATACATATGTTCATTGAATCAGAGCTTACAAAGCGCATCGGCGACGCGGGAAAAAGGCTTCACACCGCAAGAAGCCGCAACGATCAGGTAGCTCTTGACATCCGCATGTACCTCCGTGACAAATCCGAGGATATAATCGCGCTTTTGAAGGAGCTGATATCTGCTATCATCGAAAAGGCGGAAGAGGGAAAGGGAGTTATCGTTCCCGGTTATACCCACCTTCAGCGCGCTCAGCCCATAACCTTCGGTCATCACATTATGGCATATGCCCAGATGCTTTTGAGAGATATTTCAAGAGTTAAGGATGCCGTGTCTAGAATGAATTATTCTCCCATCGGCTCTTGTGCATTGGCAGGAACCACCTATAATACAGACCGCCGCTTCGAGGCAGATAAGCTCGGCTTTTCGGGAATTACTCAAAACAGCATCGACGGAGTTTCCGACCGCGATTTCTGTGTAGAGCTTATGAGCGCATTTTCGCTAATAATGATGCATCTATCGAGATTTTCCGAGGAGATAATCCTCTGGTCCAGCTGGGAATTCAAGTTCGTAGAGCTCGACGATGCTTATACAACAGGCTCCTCCATAATGCCTCAGAAGAAGAACTCGGATATGGCAGAGCTTGTAAGAGGCAAAACAGGTCGAGTATATGGCGACCTCTTCGCTCTTCTTACTACTCTCAAGGGTCTTCCTTTGGCATACAACAAAGATATGCAGGAAGATAAGGAAGCTGTTTTCGATGCCCTTGAAACCGTCGAAATGTGCCTTGATATTTTTGCCCCTATGGTAAGAACTATGAAGCTTATCCCTGCAAATATGTACAAAGCAGCTCAGCAGGGCTTTATAAATGCAACCGATCTTGCGGATTACCTTACCAAGAAGGGAATGCCCTTCAGAGCAGCGTATAAGATCGTTGGACAGATAGTAGCTGAATGCATTGAGAAGAACACCGTTCTTGACGCTCTATCGCTTGACGAATACAAAAAGCACTCGGATATTTTTGAAGATGATCTGTACAACGAGATCTCTCTTAAGACATGCGTAGAAAAGCGTATTTCCGAGGGAGGAACCTCGGTAAGCTCGGTAGAAAAGCAGATCCAATGGGTAAAAAAGGAACTTGAGATATGAAAAAGATTTTCATAGACGGAAAAGCGGGAACTACGGGACTTCGCATTTACGAGCGTCTTAACAACAGAAATGATATAGAGATCATTTTGCTCTCAGAGGAAGAAAGAAAAGATCTTGCCGCGAGAAAAAAGGCTCTTAATTCCTGCGACGTGGCGTTTTTGTGTCTGCCCGATGACGCGGCAAGAGAATCGGTTTCGATGATAGAAAATGAAAACGTAACCGTTATCGACACCTCGACCGCTCACAGAACCCTCGAGGGCTGGTGCTACGGTTTTCCCGAGCTCTCCGATGAGCTTAATGATAAGCTTAAGACAGCAAAAAGAATTGCCGTTCCCGGTTGTCACGCAAGTGGATTTATTGCTCTTGTTAAACCGCTGATAGACAATGGATTTATCGACAAGTCCGAGCTGCTTACCTGCCATTCCATCACAGGATACAGTGGCGGTGGCAAAAAAATGATATCAGATTACGAAGACGACGGCAGAGATCAGCTTCTTGATGCTCCCAGACAGTACGCTATCGCTCAACAACACAAGCACCTTAAGGAAATGCAGGCCATCACAGGACTTGAAAATGCGCCTATATTCTGCCCGATAGTTTCTGACTTTTACAGCGGAATGATGGTAACCGTACCGCTCTTCGCTTCTCAGTTGAAGAACGGAACCATAGGTGACATCAGGGCGCTTATGGCTAAAAAATACAACACAGATATAGTTCGTTACACCGAAAATATCGACGACAGCGGATTCATTTCGGCAACAAAAATAAAAGGTTCTGACGCTATGCTCGTTGGAGTTTGCGGAAATGATGAAAGAATACTTCTCGTAGCAGTTTACGATAACCTTGGCAAGGGTGCATCGGGCGCTGCGATAGAATGTATGAACGTTGTTCTCGGTGCAGACAAGACCTGCGATCTGGATATTTAAAACGGAGATATCAAAATGATAAATCAAATAAACGGCGGCGTTTGCGCCGCACAAGGATTTTCGGCAAACGGTGTGCTTTGCGGTATCCGTAAGAATAGAACAAAAAGAGATCTGGCTCTCATTTACAGCGATACCCCCGCATCTGCTGCTGCCGTATACACAAAAAATCTCGTTAAAGGCGCTCCTTTGACAGTTACAAAAAACAACATTTCCGACGGCAAAGCACAAGCGGTCATCTGCAACAGCGGTAACGCCAACACCTGCAATGCCAACGGAATCGAGATAGCAGAACAGATGTGCGCTCTCGTTGCAAACAAAATGGGCATTTCCGCCTCCGACGTTGTTGTAGCATCCACGGGAGTTATCGGTCAGCCTCTTGACATTTCTCCCATAGCAAGTAAAATTGACGATCTTGCCGATGGTCTTGGTGATCACAGTGATCTCGCTTGCGAGGCTATCATGACCACCGACACCCGTCCCAAGGAGATCGCATTTGAATTTGACATAGACGGTGTTAAATGCAAAATAGGTGGTATCGCAAAAGGAAGCGGTATGATTCACCCCAACATGGCAACCATGCTTGTTTTCGTTACCACCGACTGCGCTGTCAGCGCTGATATGCTCAACAAGGCACTTAAAAGCGATGTTGAGACCTCGTTTAATATGGTAAGCGTTGATGGAGACACCTCCACCAACGATATGGTTACCGTGCTTGCAAACGGCAAAGCAGGTAACACCTGTATTGACAGCGAAGGAAGCTGCTTTGACGCCTTTTGCCAGGCGTTACACGCTGTAACCTCTTACCTCTGTAAGCTTATCGCAGGTGACGGAGAAGGCGCTACCAAGCTTCTTGAATGCTCTGTTGATGGCGCTGTTGACGATATCAATGCAAGAATAATTGCTAAATCCGTTATTTGCTCTTCACTCTTCAAGGCGGCAATGTTTGGTGCTGACGCTAACTGGGGAAGAGTGCTTTGCGCTATCGGATATAGTGGTGCTGACGTAGATGTAAACGCAGTGGATGTTTCCTTCCAGTCGGTAAAGGGAAGAGTTGACGTTTGCAAAAACGGCGCAGGAATTCCATTCTCTGAAGAAATAGCAAAGGAAGTACTTCTCGAGAAAGAGATACAGATAATAATCAAAGTAGGAAACGGAAACGGCTCGGCAGTTGCTTGGGGCTGTGATCTTACATACGAATACGTCAAGATAAACGGCGATTACAGAACTTAAGCCAGGAGGATCCTATTATGGAGTTAAATAACGCTCAAAGAGCCAACGTACTGATTCAGGCGCTGCCTTATATTCAGAACTATTACAACAAGGTTATCGTCGTTAAATACGGCGGAAACGCTATGATCAACGAAGAGCTTAAGGAAGCTGTAATGGGCGACATCGTGCTTTTATCCCTTATCGGAGTAAAGGTCGTACTGGTTCACGGTGGCGGTCCCGAGATCACCGATATGCTCTCTAAGGTCGGCAAAGAAACCAAGTTTGTTAACGGTCTGCGTGTTACCGACAAGGAGACCGTTGAGATAGCCCAGATGGTTCTTGCAGGAAAGATAAACAAAAACCTTGTAAATCTCCTTCAAAGCAAGGGCGGAAAGGCTATAGGTCTTTGCGGAATTGACGGTCATATGATCAAAGCAGAGATGATGAACAAGGATCTTGGATACGTTGGAGAGATAACCGACGTAAACGTCGATATTATTCGCGACGTTCTTGAAAAGGGCTACATTCCCGTTGTTTCCACCATTGGATACGACGACGAGGGCAACAGCTACAACATAAACGCCGATACCGCAGCCGCAAAAATAGCAGGTCAGCTTAAGTGCGAAAGCCTTATCTCTATGACCGATATTGCAGGTATCCTTCGCGATAAGGATGATCCTTCGACACTTATTCCCAAGATACTCGTCAGCGAAGCTCCTCAGCTTATTTCCGAGGGCATTATTTCGGGAGGAATGATACCTAAGATAGAATGCTGTATCGAGGCTATCCGCAGAGGTGTAAAGAAGGTATTCGTTATCGACGGACGAATTCCTCACGCCATACTTATAGAAACCCTTACCGATGAAGGTATAGGCACCATGTTTGTTACCGGAGATTCATATAATGACTATCAAAGAGATTGATTCCCAATATATTGCAAATACCTATGCAAGATTTCCCGTATGCTTGGTAAAGGGCAGGGGTTCTATCGTCTATGACGACAACGGCAAGGAATATATCGATCTTGCAACAGGAATTGCCGTAAACACATTTGGATATTCCGATACCGAATGGGTAAGCGCCGTACAGGATCAGCTTTCTCTGCTTCAGCACACCTCTAATCTTTATTACAGCGAACCCTGCGCTAAGCTTGCAGAGGCTCTGTGCAAGCGCACCGGCATGAAAAAGGTATTCTTCTCAAACTCGGGCGCCGAAGCAAACGAATGCGCAATAAAGGTTGCCAGAAAGTACGGAGAAGCAAATAAGGGCGCTGAATATACCACTATCATAACACTAAAAAACAGCTTTCACGGAAGAACACTGACCACTCTTGCAGCAACAGGACAGGACGTATTCCACAAGGATTTTCTGCCCCTCACCCCTGGATTTGTTTATGCAGAGGCTAACAATATCGAGGATGTACGCAGGCTTGCCGATGAGAACAAATGCTGTGGCATTATGTTCGAGGTAGTACAGGGAGAAGGCGGAGTTCTGGCGCTTAACAAGGATTTTGTTCTTGCGCTCAAGGAGCTTGCAAACGAGAAAGATCTTCTCCTGATCGTTGACGAGGTCCAGACAGGAAACGGAAGAACAGGCGAGCTTTACGGATATATGAACTACGGCATTATCCCCGATGTAGTAAGTACTGCTAAGGGACTTGCAGGTGGGCTTCCTATGGGTGCAACTATGATGGGCGAAAAAGTTCAAAATATCCTCGGCGCAGGAATGCACGGCTCCACCTTTGGTGGTAACCCCATTTGCGCTGCAGGAGCGTTAAACATTCTCTCAAGAATAGACGATAAGCTTTTGACAGGTGTCAAGGAAAGAAGCGCGTTTATATTTGAGGCATTTGAAGGCGCCAAGGGCGTAAAGAGTGTCAGCGGTCTTGGACTTATGATAGGAATAGAAACCGAGCGTCCCGCAGGTGATATCATTGACGAGTGTCGTGAGAACGGAGTACTTATTATAAAAGCAAAGCAGAAAATAAGACTTCTTCCGGCGCTTAATATTGATATGGAAGCATTAAAAAAAGCAGTAAACATTATTAAGGAGGCTTGTTCAAAATGAAGCATCTTTTAAAGCTTATGGATCTTTCCAGGCAAGAGATAACCGAAATACTTAATCTTGCAGATCAGTTGAAATACGAAAAGAAAAACGGTATAGAGCATCACATCTTGAAGGGTAAAACTCTTGGCTTGATCTTCTCAAAATCCTCCACCAGAACCAGAGTGTCCTTTGAGGTAGGCATGTATGACCTTGGAGGAAACGCTCTTTTCCTTAGCTCCCGTGACCTTCAAATAGGACGTGGCGAGCCCGTTCAGGATACTGCAAGAGTTCTGTCGAGATACCTTGACGGAATCATGATAAGAACGTTTGCGCAGCAAGAGGTTGAGGATCTGGCAAAATACGGAAGCATTCCGATAATCAACGGTCTTACCGACTACTGCCATCCCTGCCAAGTGCTTGCAGATCTTATGACCATTCGTGAGCATAAGGGAGTTCTTGCAGGCAAAAAGCTTTGCTACATTGGCGACGGAAACAATATGACTAACTCGCTTATCGTAGGCGGAATAAAGATGGGCATGGAGGTTTCGGTTGCTTGTCCCAAGGGATATGAGCCCGAT
>JAZQVZ010000005.1:0-14469 GCA_045632105.1 Eubacteriales bacterium
AAAAGACCGCGAAAGCGGTCTTTTATTTTTAGTCCTGAGCGTCTTCAGCGTGAACGTCAACGTTGCGGACTGCTGTCTTAAGAATTCTGATCTTTGTGCGGTCGTGGCCCGATTCGATCATAACTGTCTCTTCCTTAATGCTGATTATCTTGCCGATTATACCGCCGATAGTGGTGATCTCGTCGCCAACCTTGAGATTGTTTCTCATCTCGTTTACCTGGCGCTCCTGCTTCTTCTGAGGTCTTATCATGAAGAAGTAAAGAACAACGAACATTACTACGATAAGTCCGATAGAAAGCCAGCTTTCTGCACCGGTTGCGGTTGCGTTACAGCCAAACAAATTTCCCATAACCATTTCTCCTTTGTTGATTTACTTTCATTATGATACCATATTTGCCAAATAAATGCAAGTGTAAATTGAAAAATATTTGTTTTGGTAACAGATAAACGGCAGTATAAAGGGAAAATAGCTTAAAACTGTTGAATTTGGGAAATAATTGTGATATAATATAAGGTATAAAAGATTTACTGTTGCGGAGAACGATATGCAGAAGAAATTTATTGAATGCGGTAAAATAGTGAATACTCATGGCTGCAAGGGCGGTATAAAGGCAGAATCCTGGTGCAATAGCGAGCAGGATCTTGCGCATCTTGGCCGTGTGTTTATACAAAACGGAGGAGCTTATACTGAATACAAGGTATTGAAGGCTTCTATATTTAAGCAGTTTGTTATATTCGAGCTTAACGGCGTTGATGATATGGACAAGGCGATGCTGCTTAAAAATAAGATTTTGTATGCCTGCAGAGAGGACTTCCAGCTTGAGGAGGGCGAGTATTTTCTCGTTGATATGATCGGGCTTGACGTTATTGATGCTGATACGGCGCAGAAATACGGCACACTCAAGGAGATAATCAATCGCGGTTCCTCCGATATATACGTAGTTGCCACTGAAAACGGAGAGCGAATGATACCTGCGGTAGACGAATTCGTTATATCCGTTGATATAAACAAGGGAGTTTTCGTACGTCCCATAGAAGGAATGCTTGACTGATAGGGAGGACCTATGCGTTTTGATATTATGACACTTTTTCCCGACCTCGTGAATACAGTCTTAGGGGAGAGTATAATCGGAAGAGCTCAAAAAAGCGGAGCTATTGAGATAGAATGTCACAACATTCGTGATTTTTCTGAAGATAAGCACCGCAGAGTTGACGATACTCCTTATGGCGGAGGCAAGGGAATGCTTATGATGGCGCCCCCCATATACAGATGCTATGAGCATATAATGGGCAACGGGGAGTATAAGGACTCATCTACCAGAGTGGTGTTTATGTCTCCCTCGGGAAAGCTTTTTAATCAGAAAAAGGCAGAGGAGCTGGCAAGGTACGACCGCGTGGTTATTCTTTGCGGACACTATGAGGGTGTTGACAGAAGAGTTATAGACGAGATCGTCGATGAGGAGATCTCTATTGGAGATTATGTTTTGACAGGTGGAGAGATACCTGCCTGCATAGTTGTAGACTGTGTTTCAAGATTGGTCGACGGCGTTCTTTCTGACCCCGAGTGCTACGAAAAAGAGAGTATTTCCAGTGGGTATCTCGAATATCCTCAATATACCCGTCCTTATGAGTACCACGGCGTAAAGGTGCCTGACGTTCTTATTTCAGGACATCACGGAAATATAGATAAATGGAGAGAAGAGCAGGCGAGAATGCTGACGCTCAAAAATAGACCTGATATTTTAGAAAAGTACAAAAAGGAGGAATAGGCTTGACAAACGATAAGGATTTCGTTTTAGAAGAGAAAAAGACAGCCCCCGTTGCCAAAAAGGGCAGAGGAATTGCCGCTGTAAGCCTTTTGGTATCCCTTTTTGATAAATTGGGAGCTCTTATATATATCTATATAATTACCGGCTTCTTCGGAAGAATATTTACCTCGTATAGCTCACTTCAGGATAAGTTTCAGAGCGGAGCGTGGGGAAGACTTTTTTATGGAAATCATTTCATAAGACGTTTTTGCAGACGAGTCCGTAGATTTTTAGCAAGCATTATTGATTCCTGCTTCTTTATGTCGGATTGGAAAAAAACCACCAATTACCTCTGCTCGTTACCCTTAAATCACTACGGTAACTTTATGTTCTTCTTTGGAATATATACGGTAGTTGTATATTTCGTTAAGTTTTTCATCCCGGGACTTGGTGAAGCAGATCCCAATTATGTAATAATTGGAAGCGCACTGTTCCTTACTGCAATCCCTTTGTTGTTTGCAAGAAGATCCTTGGCAATGTCGGTAAAGAGAAGTGTTATTCTAAGAACGGTATTCCAAGGAGCATTAGGATTTTCGGATTATACCTTTGATAAACCTATAAAGACTAAAGGAAAGGGCGCGCTTATGCTTTTCCTTGGTCTTGTGGCAGGAACCTTGACCTTCTTTATACACCCGTTGTTAATGATAGTATCATTTTTAATACTGATAGTGTTGTTCTTGGTGGCGGTTTCACCTGAGATCGGTGTGTTGATAACTATATCGTCGGTTCCGTTCCTTTCTTTCTTTGATTCTCCCACCATAGTTCTTTGCGTTATGGTTTGGATCACGTCGTTCTTGTATTTAATAAAGCTTATACGTGGAAAAAGAGTATTTAAGGCAGATCTGCTTGATCTTTTCGTTCTTGCATTTGTACTTTTTGTTTTCCTGTCGAGCCTTTTTAGTGCAGGAGGACAGGCATCGCTGTTTTCCGCGATAGTTTGCATAACGCTGATGATGGGCTACTTCCTCGTTGTAAATCTGCTTCGTACCGAAAAGTGGGTAAAGAGATGCGTATATGCATTGATAAGCTCTGCGGCAGTAGTGGCGTTTATTGGAATAGTTGAGAATTTTGTAGGCGCAGATAACAATAATTGGTTGGATCTATCCTTGTTTTCCGGAATAAGAATAAGGGTTGTTTCATTGTTTGAAAACCCTAACGTTCTTTCTGTTTTTCTTACCTTGGTATTTCCTTTTATAATTGCTGCTTTTTGCGTTTCAAAGGCCAAAAACGAAAAGATTTTGTCCGTTTTGGTAGGAATAACAGTGCTTGCATGTATAGTATTTACCTGGTCACGAGGCGCTTGGTTAGCTGTAGTGATCGGAACACTGCTGTTCTTCATCATATACAATAACAAAAAGGCGTTTCGCGCAATTGGACTGTTTTTGTTAGCACTCCCTGTAGTGCCGATTTTGATTCCTGAAAATGTAGTCAACAGATTTTTGAGCATGTTCAACCTTTCCGATAGCTCGATCTCTTATCGTATCTATACCTGGAGAGGTACGCTTGCCGCAATAAAGGATTATTGGTTCAGTGGAGTAGGCTTTGGAAACGAGGCGTTCCAGAAGATATATCCCGGATACGCTTATTCGGGTATTGAAGCGGCAGAGCATAGCCACAGTCTGTTTTTACAGATAATGATGTCGATGGGCGTGTTTGCCCTTGTACTGTTCGGTATAATCGTTTTCCTTGTTCTGCAGAAGTCCTTTGAATATATCAAGGCGCCGCAGAGCCGTGCTTCGGGAATGTACGTTATAGCTACTATCGTTGCTCTTTGTTCTGCAATGATAATGGGTGTATTCGATTATATATGGTATAATTACAGAGTGTTTTATATATTCTGGATCGTAATTGCATTGGGCTGCGCATTTATTCGCGTAGGAAACTACGAGGTCGCCAGAAAACAGGATATTACACCGGAAACCAATTAAAGTAACTGAAATGAGGTTTTTCTATGAATAATATATCAAACAATGGAAATGGAGCTAAGAAGAATAGAAAATTCAACGTTGTTGATTTTTTGATCATTCTTATCTTCGTGGCGCTGATCGCCGTTTTAGTGTACGCCATTTCTCCCGGAACGCAGATAAAGAAGCTTCTTAATCAAAACGAGGTCAATATTCAGTACGTCGTTGAGATCAGAGGCGTTGATAAGGAGTTTTGTAATCTTATCAAGGATAATGACGCTGTTATTGATAGCGTTACAAAGAAATCTCTTGGTACGGTAAGCAGTGTTGAGTCTATAGAGAATAGCACAGAGCTGCAGTATCAGATAGACGAGAAAAACGAGATATCGGGAATTCTCGTTGAGGATCCGCAGAAATATGACATTACGCTTATAATAACCGCTAATGCAGAATACGAAGAAAACGTGGGATATACGATAAACGGATGTAGAATAGCTGTGGGCGAACAGATGTTTTTTAGATTTCCCAAATATAATTGCTCGGGATATTGCGTTGCAATATCCGACGGCAGATCCTAATCGGGAGGCAGCTATATGGAAACCGAAAATAAGATAAAAAATACTACCAAAAAGGGAAGAGTATTTCCTAAGTTCTACGTGCTTGACGTCGCTATAATTATTCTTATCCTTGCATCTATTTTGGGCATATACTTCAGATATAACCTTTTTGATACCTTGGGTAATGTACAAAGTAAGGATCAGGCAGCGATCGAGTTTCGTGTTGAGAATATAAAAGAAACTACTAAGACCTATATATCTATAGACGATAACGTTTACTTCAAGAATGACGGAAGAAGCTTTGGCACCATTATGCCTTATGAGGAAAACTCTAATGAAGCGCTCCGTACATCTTATACCTCTGCAACCTTTGTTGAAAATGGAAACACTATTACCGTTTCGTATCCTGCGGGTGAAAACGCAAGAATAGATGCAAACGGCAAGATCAAATGCAAAGGTGCCTTTGGAGATGACGGATCGTTTAAGCTTAATGGCACCGAGTATCTTTCTGCTGGACAGACGATGACAATCTGTACTGAATTGGTTACGCTTGAGATAACTATTTTAAAAATAGAAAAGATAGTTGATTGAAACAGATCGAGGTAGATTCGTTTGCTTTCGAGTTTTGTGTACAAAATATAAAGTGTATCGACTTTTTTATAAAAAGTTTATACAAAATCACCAACAGTTAGCTATTGATTTTAAAGTCCTTTTTTGATATACTATTACTATATAGTATGCTTATTATTTAGGTCATCTTCGCTGAGGTATATTGCTTTTGGCGTGGTTGATCTTGCTTTGGAGAACAGGAGCGATTTGTTTTTATGGTAAAAAGAGAAATGACAATTACTAATAATATAGGTCTGCATGCAAGACCTGCAACCTTCTTTATACAGAAGGCGAATACATTCAAGTCTTCTATATGGATAGAGAAGGATGATCGCAAGGTCAACGCTAAGAGCTTGCTGGGTGTTCTTTCTCTCGGTATTGCCAAGGGAATGGTAGTTACGTTGGTAGCAGAGGGTCAGGACGAAAACGCAGCCGTTGAAGGCTTGTTGGATTTGGTTAAGTCCGGATTAGCAGAATAATATAAATGCAGGACCGTAATATCTTACGGTCCTTTGTTTTATTTTTGATAACGAAAGGAGAGAGTTATGCCTCAAACAATAAAAAGACTTGAAGAGCTTCTGCAAAGGGCAAATTCTCTGCCTCTTTGTCCGGGCGTATATATAATGCGAGATAAGAATGGCAAAATCATATACGTTGGTAAATCGCGAAAATTAAAAAACAGAGTGTCGCAATATTTTCAGCAGAGCAAAAAAAACACCAAGACCTTCCGTATGGTAACAGCGGCAGAGGATTTTGAGTATATTGTTTGCAAGACCGAAATAGAAGCGCTTACGCTTGAGAATTCACTTATTAAGCAGCACTCACCTAAATACAATATTAAGCTCAAGGATGCAAAGTCCTATCCGTATATTAAGATAACCGATGAGGAGTATCCAAAGATACAGTTTACAAGAGCCAGAGGCTCGGATAAGGGGAAGTATTACGGTCCCTTTTCGGGAAGCTCGATAGCATATTCTATTTTGGATATCTTGAATAAGTCCTTGGGTATTCCAAGCTGTAAACGAAGATTCCCTCAGGATTTTGGAAAAGAGCGTCCTTGCATTTATTATCAAATGAATCAATGCTGTGGGCTTTGTACGGGAAAGGTAACTAAGGAAGAGTACGGTTCTCTTATTGCTTGTGCATCCGATATATTGAAGGGCAATATTCGTTCGGCGACCGATATACTGACCAAGCAGATGTACGATCTGGCAGAAGAGGAGCGTTTCGAGGCGGCGGCAAAATGCAGAGATACCGTAAAGGCTTTGGAGAGATTAAATCAAAAGCAGAACGTTGTGGCATCGCCTGACACTAATATGGACGTTTTCGGCTTTTTTGCAGACGAAGTTGTCAACTGTATGTCGGTTATGTGCATAAGAAACGGCGCCGTCAGCGATAAGAGGGATTTTGTGTTTAATTCCGATGCTATCATAACCGAGGAAACCCTTGCAAGCTTTATTGCCGAGCACTATATTCACAGTGACGATATTCCGAAGGTCATATTGGTATCCTTTGATCTGGACAGTGAGGATCAGCAGACCCTTGAGGAATTCCTGAGCGGAGAAAAGGAACAAAAGGTCTATATCAAAAAGCCTGAAAGAGGAGCCAATAAGGAACTGCTGAGCGTGGTTCTTGGCAACGCCGCAGAGAAGGCAAGACAGACTAAGATAGAGACCGAAAAGGATGAAAGCGTGCTGCTGCGCTTGTCAGAGCTCTTAAAGCTTGAAACTCTGCCTGAGCGTATTGAGGCATACGATATATCTAACATTGGTGCAGAAAATATAACGGCAGGAATGGTAGTTTATGAAAATGCAAAGCCGCTAAAATCCGATTATAGGCTCTTTAAGATCAAAACGCTGTCAGGCGGCACCGATGACTATGCTTCCATGAAGGAGGCGGTAGGACGAAGAATAAAGCGTCTTAACGAGGGCAGCGGAGCATTTTCGGTATATCCCGACCTAATACTTGTAGACGGTGGACGTGGACACGTTTCTGCTGTAAAAGAGGTTTTGGCAGAAGAGGGAGTCGATATCCCCGTATTTGGTATGGTTAAGGATGACTTCCACAAGACCAGAGCACTTTGCACCGAGAGTGACGAGATAAACATTGCCCGTGAGCGAGCTGTGTTTATGCTTATATACGGAATTCAGGAGGAGGTCCACAGGTTTACCGTAGGCAGAGTCATGAAAGCTAAGAGTTCAACCCTGAAGCGTTCATCACTTGAAAATATAGACGGGATAGGCCCCTCTAAGGCAAAGAAGCTATTGGCAGGGTTCGGTACCATAGGGGCGCTTAAAAACGCTTCTGAAAGCGAAATTGCAGCTATTAAGGGCATAAGTGCTACCGATGCTCGTAACGTATTTGCATATTTTAACAAACAGAAGGTATAAGATGAGAATAATAACAGGTAAGGCAAAGGGTATCAAGCTTAAGACCCTTGAAGGAGATAATACCAGACCTACCGCCGAAAGAGTAAAGGAAGCGGTGTTTTCCATGATACAGTTCGATATAGAGGATCGCGTAGTGCTTGATCTTTTCTCGGGATCCGGACAAATGGCGCTTGAGGCGCTCAGTAGAGGTGCGGCTCGCGCTGTGCTTGTTGATAAGTCCCGTGATGCCGTATCGATAATCAAGGAGAATGCTAAGAAGACCAGACTTGAGGAATATTGCACGGTATACCAGAACGATTATCTTGATTTTATACGCAGATATTCTGGCGGTCAGTTTGATATAATCTTCCTTGATCCTCCTTATGCGCTTAAGATGTACAAGCCCGCGCTGACGGAGCTTTTGAACAAGGATATGCTGAAGCCCAGCACTCTTATAATTTGCGAAAGCGGAGAGGAAGAGGTTTTTGATGGGGATGCTTCGCTCAGAGATAGATTTGTCGTAGAAAAGCAGGCTAAATACAGTAACACATATATAACAATCTTCAGACCTGTTTTGTGAGGTGGAAATGAAAGAGAAGGAAAGAATAGCTCTAGTTCCGGGAAGCTTTGATCCTATAACAAACGGACACGTGAGCGTTATCGAAAGAGCGGCAGAGCTTTACGATAAGGTTATTGTTGCCGTTATGATAAACTCCAGCAAGGAATATATGTTTACCTTGGAAGAGCGAAAGCGTATTGCAGAGTCGTGCTTTGAGGGAAGAAGTAATATATCGGTCATTTCATCCGACGGATGGCTTTGGCAGTTGGCAAATCAGCTTGACGCTTGCGCTATCGTAAAGGGATATCGTAACCAGACCGACTTCGAATACGAACAGGAAATGGCAAAATACAACGATGCTCATTGCCCAAATGCAAAGACCGTGCTCTTGAAATCCGAGGATGCGCTTGTCGATCTCAGCTCTACCGAGGTCAGAAAGAAAATATTGCAGGGTGACGACCTTAACGGCCTTTTACCCCAAGCGGCAATAGAAGTGATCAAAACCATAAAATAAAGATACCCCAGACTAAGGTCTGGGGTTCTTTTATTAAAGAATAATGCAAATAAGTCCATTGCTTCCTTCGTTGATTATGCGCTCAAGAGTTTCGGAAAGCTTTACTCTTGATTCGTCGGGCATATGCTCAAGCTTAGTGTGCAATCCCTCGTTTACAAGCTCGTAGAGCGATTTGCCGAACATATTGGAGCTCCATATCTTACCGGGCTCCGATTCAAATTCTTTCAGCATATATTTTACTATTTCCTCGGATTGCTGCTCGGTTCCCACAATGGGGTTTATCTCGGTTTCTATATTGGCTCTTATCATATGGATAGATTGAGCGGAAGCACACAGGCGTACACCATATCCACCATTCTGCTTTACAATCTGGGGTTCCTCAAGGCGAAGCTCGTCAATAGTGGGCATAACTATTCCGTATCCCTTTTCCTCTGCCATAGCAAGGGCTTCGGATACACGGTCATATTGGGACTTCATAACGGCCAGGTCGCGGAGCAGGTCGATAAGCTGGCTTTCATTTTCGATAGTAAAGCCCGACATTTCACTTATTACGGAGTAATAAAGGTCATCGGAGAATTTAAGATTTACCTCGGCTTTGCCGCTACCGAGATCTATCTGCGGTATTTCAAATGATTTGACGTATTCGTTTTCATTGAAGGTCCGCATAGCATTTTTGATGTCACCAATTTTATAAATGCTGTCAGCGGCTTCGAGTATACTGCCTTTAACAGAGCTTTTTATAGGATGCATAGCATCCAGCGAGGAGATCCAAGAGGGAATTGAGAAGCAGATCTCGGAAACGGGGAATTCGTGAAGCACAAGTTCAAGGATATGAGAAATGTCTTCAAAATCAAGCTCGAGGCAATTTACCAAAGCAACGGGAGCATTATATTTTTCTTCAAGTGAGTAAGCAAGACGAATACTTTCTTCTGCCTCGGGATGTGCGGAGTTGAGAACTATGGCAAAGGGTTTTCCTATCTCTTTAAGCTCGGATACCACACGCTCCTCAGCAGGCAGATAGCTTTCACGGGAGATCTCTCCAATGCTTCCGTCGGTGGTTATCATCATTCCAATGGTGGAGTGATCCTTAATAACCTTTTCGGTGCCGAATTCAGCCGCCTCTACAAAGGGCATAGGCTCCTCCTGCCAAGGGGTATGTACCATACGCTGCTGTCCGTTTTCCAAAGTTCCTAACGCTTCGGAAACTATATATCCCACACAGTCGATCATCTTGACTCGCATAGAAATATTGTTGTCTATCTGAATACTTACGGCCTCGTCGGGAACGAACTTTGG
This sequence comes from Eubacteriales bacterium, assembly GCA_045632105.1. Classification (GTDB taxonomy): domain Bacteria; phylum Bacillota; class Clostridia; order Oscillospirales; family CAG-272; genus HGM12713. The sequence goes on from JAZQVZ010000005.1 coordinate 9,617, forward strand.
TTCGGTGGTCATTACCGTTTTTCCTGCGGCGGACTGAGGCATTTCATCACGGGCGCGCTCCTTGGAATAGCTGTCCTCAATATTAGGGAGCACGATAGTCTGCATAAAGCGCTTAATAAACGTAGACTTTCCCGTTCTTACAGGGCCTACCACGCCGATGTAAATGTCTCCACCTGTTCTTTCAGAAATATCTTTATAAATAGAGTGTTCCACAATAAAATCCTCCCGATATATTTTCATTAAAATATACGGGAGGATATGCTTTTTTAGAACTTGTATTACGAATTTTCTTCGTCCTTGTTTAATGGAGTAAAGTTGTCTTGGGGGAGAGCAGGCTGCTGGGAAAGAGGATTATGCTCCATTGCCTCTTGCATGCTTCTATTGCTTACGTGAGTGTATATCTGTGTAGTATTCAGCTGCTCGTGACCGAGAATGTCTTTCAATACTCGTACGTCAACGTTGCCCGACTGATACATAAGCGTAGCGGCGGTGTGGCGAAGCTTGTGAACCGAATAATGCTTGGATTCAAGTCCTGCCATATCAAGGTATTTATATACCATCCATTGAACAGTTTTTACACTGATACGCTGTTGACGATTGCTCAAAAACAGGGCATTGGAGGGAGCCTTGCTGTTGTTTTCGTTAACTCTTTCCTGATAATAGGCTGCGAGGGATTCACGGCAGGCAGAATTTAGATATACGATCCTTTGCTTGTTGCCCTTTCCCGTTACAGTCAGGGAGCGAAGCTCACGGTCTATGTCATTCATATCTATGCCAACAAGCTCAGATACACGCATTCCGCAGTTAAGAAAAAGAGTGATTATAGCGTAATCTCTTATTCTGGTTTTTGAGGTGCGGTCATTCTTTACAGCCTCGAGAAGAAGAAGACTCTCATCTACCGATAAGAATTTGGGCAGAGCCTGTTTCTTTTTTGGAGTTTCAATATTTATAGCAGGATTTTCGTCTATCATCATACGCTTGACGTGAAGATACTTGAAAAAGCCTTTGATAGAGGAAAGCTTTCGCGCCTTTGCGGCGGCCATGTTTCCGCGGGTGTTGTCCGCATACATCAAAAACTCGTAAATATCCTCGGTGGTGATATGGCGTATGTAGTCTATATCTATGTGGCTCGTGTCTATGTTATCGAATTCCTCAGATGTCATATCTATCTTTCGTTCGCGGGCGATCATAAATCTAAAAAAGGTACGAAGGTCGAGAAGATATTCGGATATAGTCTTCTCCGATGCATTTTGTATGACCGACTTATATGAAGCAAATTCACGGACTAACGAGGGAAGTGTTTTAAGGTCTATATTGTAATTCATTCTTTTCCTCCGTGAGAATAATTTCGATATAATAAAGTTTTAATGGATAAAGTGTAAACTTTCGTATTTCCGCCTTGAAAAAGAGGGTACTTTCAATTATAATAGGGATAGTGAAAACGACCGAGCACGGAGGGAATATGAGAAAGTTTTTTCACGATTATTTTTACAGTACTGTAAAGATGTTTGTTAATCAGTTTGCCATAGCAATATTTGGAACGTCGCTTGTTTTTGCAACGACCCGAGTTCATCTGGAATCAGAGGGCTTTGACACACTTACTCTTATAGTGAGCATATTTTCAATCTTGTTCTATCTTTTCCTTATCTATACGATGACCTGGGAGATAGGGGCAAAGGACAGAATAGCGGTAGATACGGGAAGAAAGCCCTACCGTCCTCATCTTGGATTTTGGCTTTCGCTTTTTGCTAACATACCAAACCTTGTAACTGCTGCTCTTTGTACCGTTGCGGCGGTAACGGGAAATGGAGATATGCAGTTCCTTATGAATCTCATGGGTTCTTTGTTGCAGGGAATGTACTTCGGCGCGATACTTACCATTAAGCTTCCCTTGGGAGCAGGTGGCGCTTACGTTTCGCTGAACACCCTTTGGCCCACGTTCTTTATCATAATAGTTCCCGCGCTCCTGACCTGCTGGTTGGCGTACTATCTGGGACACAAAAACTTCAGAATATCCTCGCTGTTTGTTGCTGAAAAGAAAAAGACCGAGGAAGCTCCTAAAATAAAGAGATAATTTTCTAAAACTCGAAGCCTTATGGCTTCGAGTTTTTATTTTCTAAATCTGTTTTCGAAGTAGTAGTCGATTATCAGGCGAAGAAGATCATCTCTGTCGATGAGACCTATCATACCGCGAGCGTTGTTCCAGTTGGGCATATAAAGAGGATCCTCGGAGAGAATATATCCTGCCAGCTGACTTGAGGGGTCATAACCCTTTTCAAGTAAAGCGGTATGTATTTGTTCTATTATTTCTTCAAGCTCGGCTTTGTTGGTTGGCTTTTTGCTACTCATAGTATAGTCCTCCTGAGTTTATATTGGAAGCTTTATATATAGAGATATATTTTTTATAGACTTTTCCTCAATCATAAGTATAGCATTATAAGTAGATTTATTCAATATAATTTTGTTAATTTTTGAAAATAATTTTGCCGTTTTACTTGATTTTTAAAGAGTAATGGTGTATAATATTTGTTGGAATAATTTTAGAATAAAATTAAAGGAGATTAATAAAATGTTAGTTTCAGCAAAAGAAATGCTTACTAAGGCAAAAGCTGGTAAGTATGCAGTAGGACAGTTCAACATCAACAACCTTGAGTGGACCAAGGCTATCCTTCTTACCGCTCAGGAGATGAACTCTCCCGTTATCCTCGGTGTTTCCGAGGGCGCAGGTAAGTATATGTGCGGTTATACCACTATCGTTGGTATGATTAACGGTATGCTCAAGGAGCTCAATATTACCGTTCCCGTTGCTCTCCACCTTGACCACGGATCTTACGAGGGCTGCTACAAGTGCATCGAGGCAGGCTTCTCTTCCGTAATGTTCGACGGTTCTCACTATCCTATCGACGAGAACGTTGCAAAGACCAGCGAGCTTATCAAGGTTTGCGCTGAAAAGGGTATGTCCCTTGAGGCAGAGGTTGGTTCTATCGGCGGCGAGGAAGACGGCGTTGTAGGCGCAGGTGAGTGTGCAGATCCCGCAGAGTGCAAGATGATCGCTGATCTCGGCGTAACTATGCTTGCAGCAGGTATCGGTAACATCCACGGTAAGTACCCCGCAAACTGGCAGGGACTTTCCTTCGAGACTCTCGATGCTATCCAGCAGAAGACCGGCGATATGCCCCTCGTTCTTCACGGTGGTACAGGTATTCCCGCAGAAATGATCCAGAAGGCTATCTCTCTCGGAGTTGCTAAGATCAACGTTAACACCGAGTGCCAGCTCGCATTTGCTGCAGCTACCAGAAAGTATATTGAGGACGGCAAGGATCTTCAGGGCAAGGGCTTTGACCCCAGAAAGGTTCTCGCACCTGGCTTTGAGGCTATTAAGGCTACCGTTAAGGAAAAGATGGAGCTCTTCGGTTCCGTTGGCAAGGCTTAATTAAAAACATTTACAAAGGTTGCGGCTTTATGCGGCAACCTTTGTTTAATAGAATTATATTATTTTCGAGGTGATTTTTGTGACCAGAATCGATATAGTTTCGGGATTTCTCGGAGCAGGAAAAACAACTTTAATAAACAGACTTATCCGTGAGGCTTATAAGGGCGAGAAGGTAGTTCTTATTGAAAACGAGTTTGGTGAGATAGGTATAGATGGCGGATTCCTTAAGGATGCAGGTATTGAAATATCTGAAATGAATTCGGGATGTATCTGCTGTTCACTTGTTGGAGATTTCAGCAAGGCGCTGAAGAAGGTGGTGGAGGATTATTCCCCCGACCGCATTCTCATTGAGCCTTCGGGAGTAGGTAAGCTCAGCGACGTTACCAAGGCTGTTCTTGATGCAGATATTCATGGTGCGGTTGTAAATAGCTCGGTAGTTGTAGTTGACGTTAATAAGTGCAAAATGTATATGAAGAACTTTGGTGAGTTCTTTAACGATCAGGTATCCAATGCAGGTTGCATTCTGTTTAGTCACACCGATAAGACCACTGATGCAAAGCTTACTGAGGCTCTTGCGCTTGTAAGAGAAAAGAACCCCGAGGCAACTATCGTAACAACTCCTGCTGATAAGCTTGATATTGCTTCTCTGGTTGATGCCATAGAAAAGAGAACTACTCTTGAGGCACATATCAAGGATACTATCGAGGCGGACGAATGTCCTGTTTGTCACGGACACCACCATCACCACCATCACCACGATGAAGATTGTGATTGCCACGAGCACCACCATCACCACGATGAGGAGTGTGGCTGTCATGAGCATCATCATCACCATCATCATGCAGATGATGTTTTCACCAGTTGGGGCAGAGAAACGGTCAAGAAGTTCAGCAAGACCGAGATAGAGGAAATTCTTTCTCAGCTTGATAACGAAAATAAATTCGGTATGATATTGCGCGCGAAGGGAATGGTTGAGTGTACCTGCGGAGAGTGGATATACTTTGACTACGTTCCCGGTGAGCCCGACGTAAGACAGGGTTCTCCCGCTTCTATCGGTAAGCTTTGTGTAATCGGTTCCAAGATCAACGAAGCGGCTATATCCGAGCTCTTCGGTGTTTAAGAGGTGACAAATGAAGATACCTGTATATTTGTTTACAGGCTTTCTGGAGGGTGGAAAGACCTCTATAATCCAGGAGTCTATGAACGATCAAAAGTTTAATAGCGGAGAAAAAACGCTTATTATACTTTGCGAAGAGGGAATAGAAGAGCTTGATACGTCAAAGTTCTGGGGTCAGAACGTTACTATTGTAACTATTGACAGCGAGGATGAGCTTACTCGCGAAAAGCTTGAATCCTTTACTCGTGGAAGAAAGATCGATAGAATAATAATCGAATACAACGGAATGTGGTTGCTTCAGAC
>JAZQVZ010000006.1:0-27746 GCA_045632105.1 Eubacteriales bacterium
ACCAAAAATTCGAAAGTTTTGGTCGAGCTTTTTCAAAAGCTCGTGGGTTCTTAGGGCAATGGCCCTGAGGCGCTCTCCGCAGAGAGCGAAATTATCTTCAGCGTTTTCTTTTTGTAACTTTTTCTTTTGCGCCTCGCGCAAACAAAAGAAAAAGTTTATACGCGAAGCGTATCAGCTCTCTTTATAAAGCTGATATGCTATTCTTTTGCTTCCGTCGGCGAGGGTTATGATCCCGCAGGGGGTAAAACCCAGCTTTTCGAGCTGTCGTTGCATGATCTTATTGTCGGCGTGAGTGTCTATTTTCAGGTTGCTTGCCTTGGTAAGACAGAACTCCGCGCAGGCGGGCATAACTCCCTTGACCTCTCCCGACGAAGCCACCCTGTGAATAGCGGCGTGCGGTAGGTCGTTCAACCATTTTCCTTCTATATTATTATATACATCATCGCCCTCGGGAAGGAATGCAAAGGCTCCGCAGAGGAGTATTTTACCGTCCTCAGCCACCCGCTCCAGAACGTGGAGATAGCCCTTTTCAAGGTCATTTTTTACCAGCTCCTCAGGGGGGTAGACTGCTCCCCATTGACCGGGGTTCCCACTGGCCTTCATCAGCTCTCGGGCAATGCCGTAAATCTGCAATATCCGGGGGAGATCGCAGAGAGTGGCTCTTCTCGCTTTCATAAAACGCACCTCTCTTAATAATAGTGAGGAAATTATAGCATAAAATCTCCACACAGTCAAGCGAAAAAGCCACTATTTTTTTGTTTAAAAACCCCAAAACGGCCAAAAAATTTACCCTACTCCCTTGACAATTATATGTATTTGTGGTAGAATGACAGGTAAGGTGGGGTAGACTCACAGTTGCTGTCCCTCGCCCTTTTGAGAGTAATAATTGAACTAGAAATATTTGGAGGTATACCATGACTCGTTTTTTGAAGGTGTCTTTGATCGTCGTCGCGTTCCTTCTCGTGGGCGCACTTGCGGCGTTTTCTGCGTACACGATCTTCTTTGAGGAAGATTCCTCGGTCGAGGCACTTACTGCAGCGGAGGAAGCAAAGCAGGCAGTGACCGATGCAACGGCTGATCTTGAAAAGGCAATAGCTAACAAGGCAGACGCATCTAAGCTTGCCGACAGCGTGGATGCTTTGACTAAGGCTATCCAGAGCGCAGAGCTTCTTGCAGTGGACGGAGATTCTGCTCTCAAGGCAGCTATCGCTACCGCGAAGCTCGCTCTTAACGAGAACGCTCAGGCGATCGTTAACGCTCTTGACGTAAAGATCGCAGGTCTTCTTGCTGAAAAGACTGATAAGGCGGTAGTTGATGCAGAGCTTGCAAGATTTGAAGCGATCATCAACAACATAAACGAGGCAACAGGTGCTTACATACAGATCAACGACTTCGTTTCCTTCAGCTCCCAGGCGGCTATGTACGCTTATGAGCTTGAGAGAAAGTTCTACCGTATGGAAGAGATAAGCTATCTCTACGGCGAGAATTGGGAGAATATTGAGAAGGCTTACGCTATCGCAAAGGTGGTTATTTACAGAGCTACCGGAATCGAGGTTATCAATTCCGCTCTTGACCAGTTCGAGAAGGCTGTAAAGGAAAACGCAAGCGAGGCTGACAAGGTATATTACGACATCGTCGCTTACTCCGGTGGCGGTATAGATGCCGAGAAGGTATACAAGCGCGTTTCGGAGCTTTACGCTCAGGCTGTCGAAACCGAAACTACCACTGACGACGATATTATTGAGGATTACTACGGCAAGGGTAACCTTGTTCTTGAGGCTCTCGAGCTTTGGAGAGCGCAGCTTTCTGCGGAGATGACCGCTGTTGGCGCACTTTACGTAGTAAACCCCGAAAATGAAAAATACAATGACTCTGCTTTCATAAAGGAGGTGGAGGCGTCTCAGGGCGCGTTCTCCGTGGCTGTTGCTTCCTGCAACGAATGGTTCGGTGGAATTGAGGACATCGTTCCTTCTCAGGCTTACACCGACAACGTAAATCGCAACGCGGCTATGGTAAATGCTGTGAAGGACGCTGATGCCGTTATCAAGCTTGGCGTAGATTATGCAAAGGATTTCGCAGAGGCGGAGCTTACACAGGAGAACGTTGACGCTCTTACTGCTTGGAAGAACGCATACGACGCTTGGATCAGAGCGTATCTTCCCGCTCTTCAGGGCTACCAGCTGGAAAACGCTGAGTATACCGCGCGCTACAATGCAGTAGCGGCGCTCATCGCTCCCACCGAGGGCGCTCTTGAGGAGGCTATCGATTTGCTGGCAGAAAAGACCGTAGGATACGTAAAGAATGCAAATACCATGTTCGTGAATTCGCTTACAGCCGCGTTCTATACCTCTTCCAATCTTGATCTTAACCGTGTGACCATTCTCTCCGAGACAGAGATCACCAAAATCAAAATGTTTGCAAAGCTCTTTGTGGATACATATGGCGAGCCCCTCGTTCTTCCTTCCTTTGCGTACGAAAGCTCTTCGATCGTAAGACCCAACGAGGCGTACGATAACCTGGCTCGTATCGAGGCAGACTTCAACAGCAAGGCTGAGGCTTTTGTTGAAAATTACAATACTCTTCCCAATGATGCTGCAAATGCGGCTATCACGGCGGGAGCGCTTAACATTTACGATACCTCTGCTAAGGAGGTTCTCGACGGTGTTGGAGCTATCGCTTGGGGTAGCGCTACCCAGGTCGTTCTCTGTGACGTAACTATCGAAAAGTCTTATTTTGATACTCTTGCAGTCCTCGAGGCAGCTCGTCAGGAGCTTCTTGCGTTCGTTCAGGCAAAGAACAACGAGCTTGACGATGCAGTAGAGGAGCTTGAGGCGGCAAATACCGTTGCGGCGTATAATGCGGCATCCACGAAGATAAGCAATCTTCTCGCTGCATATAAAACCGGTGAGTATAGCGATCTTCCCGTAGGCGCAACTGCGGCTCTCGTGGCATACGATGCAGAAAAGACCAACAGCGGAACCCTTGCAAACGGCGAGAGCTACGATCTTTCCATAGATGAGGCAAAGATAATCGAAACAGATGCTAAGGTAAAGGTATACGCTACGTTTGCAGACGCACTCAACAGGGTGGAAACTCTCAGAACGAGTGATGATTTCTTTGACGAAGAGGGTGAGAAGGCTGCTGATAAGGCAACCTACGGCGCTGCGTGTGAGGCTCTTAAGACCGCGCTTATTGAGTACGTAGAGGTATTCGGCGAAGAAGCAGACGCAGATCTTGTTTACAACGCGAATATCAGAATTAACGAGTCCACGGGTCTGCTCAGCTGACAATTAAAAAATCATAGCGCACCACGCTTTGTGGTGCTCTGTTTTTTTGTAAATTTTTTCGAAAAATTCGCTTTTTCAGGCGACCTTTTTCTGCCCCTTTTGCCCCCTGTTTTCGGTATTGTCATTTTCCACAAATGAAAGACCTTAAAAGTGGCAAAAAGGGCGCGAAAAAATATTTTTTACGCCTTGAAATATTTAATATATATAGAAAAAAGTAAAAATGGAATAATATACAAAAAAGACAAAAGAGATTTAGCCAAAAATGACAAAGTTTTGAGGGGTGTATAACAATAACTTGACAAACAAAATAAAATAGTGTACACTTATTATGTGAAACATTCGGTTGTTGTAAAATTGGATGAATATTATACGATTAAGGAGAACATAAATATGAGAAAGAGTCTCTCAATCATTTTGATCGTTGCGATGCTTCTCTCGTTGTCGCTGGCGTGTATTCCCGCAAGCGCGGCTGAGGAAAATGATATAACGCTTATGGTTGAAACTTGGGAAAAGCCCTGGGAGGATCCGCTGTTGGCGAGCGATTGGATCGCTATCGGCAGCGTGGCTGAGTGGGAAGCAGCCTTTAAGAGCTCGGTTGAAAATCACAAGTTTTATCTGACAGCGGACCTTGATTTTGAAGGCTATACCGGAGGCAACCCCAGCCCCAAGAATTTCCTTATCGACGGTAACGGACACACCATTACCCTTGCAGAAACAGGAAACGGCAGACAGTTCTTCAGTAACCCCGGAAACTTTACTGCGCAGAACCTTGTCATCAAGGGTGATATTATCGTTGACGGTAACGGTGACGTTGAAAATTACGGCCCTTGGAACAGCCCCTTCTCCAAGTGGGATGCACAGGGCTGGGTAAAGCTTTATAACGTTACCTCCGCGGTAAACGTTAGGTATGAACGAACCATTAGTGGATATCAGTACCCCTCGGGCGTAATAGATAAATGTGCCGACGGATCGGAGCTTGAGAACGTTAAGTACGTAGGTACCTTTACGGTTGGTAACAAGGCAGCGGTCGCTACTGTTGGCGCGCTCGTTTCCTATTGCAAGGGCGGTAGCGTGTCCTTTAAGAACTGTGTTAACGACGGAATCGTTCAGTTCCTTGGTAAATCTGCGTACTACACCGGTTCTCCTACCGGCGCGCCCAAGTCTCAGGGCTTTGGCGTAGGTGGATTTATAGGTACATGCGATGGCACTGCGACCTTTGAAAACTGCGAAAACAATGCAGACATCATTTACTCGGGCTTCGATATGTACAGCCTTGAGGTAGTTGACCAGGAAACCGGCAAGAAGATGCAGACCGAGAACCCTGCGGTTCAGTCGAATGGCTCTGCAACCACCTGCACCAGCTACGTTGGTGGCTTTGTAGGATACAGTAATGCTGCGATCTTTGAGAACTGTGTAAACAACGGAACCATTTATCTTGGCGATGCCGTTACTGCGAACCACGTAAGCAACGTGGGCGGCTTCTACGGCAGAACCGGTTCCTCTGCAACTCCTGTCGTTATAAGAAACTCCACGAATAACGGTGACATCACCGCTATTTATAACCACTCCGCGCACATTGGTGGATTTATAGGCTATCTGTGCAACAACACTGATAACGTTATCGAGAGCAGCGTTAACAACGGAGTTATTACCAACTATAAGACCAACAAGCTTAATACCGACTATACCTCTGTCGGTGGATTTGTCGGTTACTTATACGCTCCGGGCAATCTTAACTTTTCAATCAGTGTCAAGGACTGTGTAAACAACGGAGATATTAAGAGCAACCCTAAGGGCGCTGCTTATAGGGAAATGTGGGGAGGAATTATCGGTCAAGCCGCAGGTGTTCCGCTTTTGGTCATTGAAAACACTATAAACAACGGCGATATTCTTATGCCTATGAACAGAGCTGCAGCCTCATTCGAGGGCTCGGCAGGACTTGTAGGATGCTTCAGAACCGTTGGTAAGCATGACTGGACAAATATACCTTCTGCAAGCTATACTTTCAAGAACTGCCTTAATACAGGAACCGTAACCGGTCTCCATGCGGGCGGCATTTACGGTGATAACGCTGAGATGGCTATTACTTCCGATGATGAAGGCTCCTCCGTTGAAGATTTTGTTGTCACCTTTGAAAATTGCGTAAACGCAGGTAATATTCAGAGTAAGGATCTTGCAGGCGGCTTTGCTGCTTCCGTTGGTCAGGGTGGCGGTGTTACCGTTAACGTTAAAAACTGTTCTAACGGTGGTGTTATCTCCTCAACTAACAGCGCTGGCGGTCTGTTTGGTACAATGACCGCTGTCAGCGTTGCAACCGTTGAAAGCTTTGTAAACTACGGTCCTGTTGGCGCAGAGGTTGTAGATGAGAACAACACTGTTACCATCGCAACTGCATCTAGAGGTGCAGGCTTCGTTGCAGGAACTGACGGTGTGGTAAGCATTTACAACTCCATAAATCTCGGAACCGTTAAGGGCACTACTGCATTTGTTCCCTTCGTTATTGCAGGTGTTGCGGATGCAGAGGATAACGTATATCTTCTCAGCGCAACCATTGATGACGGATATGTAGGCGGTGATGCTGTTGAGGATCCCGCAGAGCTCATTGAAATTGCAAACAGCTACAACATTCCTTACGCTGCAAACTATGCGGCTATCGCAGATATAATTGCAGAGAGTAAGAATTTGAAAGCATCTATGTATCTGCCCGAGGCAGATTGGGACGGACTTAAGGCGGCTTGCGCGGCAGCAGAGGCTGTTCTGGGCGCTGAGGATTTCGATCCTTCCGGCTATTCTCAGGCAGAGGCAAACGCTCTCTATCTCTCGATCCTTAAGCCCTACTCCACCTTCGTATTGAAGTCCGACGTTTCGTCGCTTAGCGTAGCTATCAACAATGCAAAGGCTAAGCTTCTTGACGGCATAGAGTACACCAACGCGTCTATCAAGACCCTTAATAAGGCTATTGAGTCGGCAGAGGCTATTTGCGCGCAGGGTGAAAGAGCAAGATCTACCGCCATTACCAAGGCTATCGCAGACCTTGATAAGGCTATATCCAAGCTTCGTGAGATGCCCGCTCCCATCGACTACTCCGATCTTGAGGATCTGATCGAGGAGGTCAACGAGCTTAACGAGGAGGATTACACCGCTAAGACCTGGAAGGCTCTCAAGGAGGTTCTTGCCACTGCAAAGACCTCGCTTTCGGCAAGCAAGCAGAATCAGGTAGATACCGCAGTTACAAATCTTAGTAACGCAGTTGCATCTCTTGAGCTTAAGAATCCCAAAACCGAGGCTCCCGAAACCGAAGCTCCCGAAACTGCGGCTCCCGAAACCGAGCCCGTAGAAGGAGAAGGTGGATGTGGAAGCGTTATCGGCGGAGTTGCAGTAGCGCTCACCGCTGTTATCGCGCTTGCAGGCGTTTCCCTCAAGAAGAAAGAGAACTAAGGACTCGATCTCAAGCTTTTTTGAAAAAAGCTTGGCAAAAAACCTTAAAAATAATTATAACGCACTACGACAAACGTGGTGCGTTATTTTTTGTTGGTTGTTTTTGTATGGCGGGGGCTTGCTCCCGCCGTTATAAATAGAAAACTCCTGTTTTCTCTTGCATTTCCGTCCTTGCGATGTCAAAATTGCCAAAGCGTGTGGAGATAATTTATCGAAAAGGTCAATTTTTGGACGAGGGGGGCAAAAAAGGAAAATAAACCTTGACATTTATAATAAAATAGTATAAAATTATTATGTGATGCTATCGGTATAGCTATACCTATGCGAAAAATTAGTTAACGTGTATATATACATAAACGTAAGGAGAAGAAAATGAAAAAGATACTTTCTGTTTCGTTGATCGTAATAATGATTCTCACGATGGGTCTTTCTGCCCTTGGAATAGGAGCAGAGGAGCTTCCGCCTGAGGGAGGTATTATAGAAGAAACTACGTCTGTTGCTACGGGCGCAGATGAAGCTTCGGCGGGCAATCATCTTACGCCGGGAGCGAACACTTCGGAGTACGAAAATGACGAAGCGTGGACTCCTATTGCAACCCCTGAAGAGTTTAATGCAATGCAGGCGGGCAAAAAGTATTATTTGACAGCTGATATAACAACCGTAGCAGTTAATGAAGCTAATAATTATCTTCTTGGCAAGCTTAAGGGCATTGAGATCGACGGTAACGGATACACACTTACCGCGACAAAGCCTTTGTTCTCGCACACCGATGACATAACCATAAGAAATCTCACTTTGAATTCTGAGATCACTACGACTAACGGAGCAACACCTCTTGCTCTTTACGAGACTAACGGCTATACAAAGCTGTATAACGTTACCGCAAACACAAAGGTAACAGTTGCTTCTAACAGCGCTGCTGCTCAGCAGTTCTCTGGTCTTACCATATACGCTAAGTCCGGTTCTGTATTTGAGAACGTAGTTGTTAACACTACTTTGGATATGACAAGCACCTCTATAACCAAGGCAAACAGCGTGGGTGCTCTTGCGGCGAGAGCTGAAACGACTACTATAACCAACTGTATAGCGACCGGTTCTATTACGGTAGCAGGAAATGCCTTTGACGGTTGTGGAAACTACAACGGCGTTGGCGGACTTGTAGGTCAGGCAGCTAATACTACTTTTGTTAGCTGTACCAGCGAGGTAGCTATAGATGTAAGCGCTCCCGGAAACAACAATCACAGAAGTATAGGCGGTATCGCGGGCTTTGCTACCGGAAATAACTCGCTTACCGACTGTAAGAATACAGGAAACATCAAAGTCACTTATGCTAACAACTCGGTTGCCCTTACCGATGCAAGCTTGACAGACGAAAACGCACACAGAGTGGGCGGTCTGGTAGGCTTTGTGGCAAGCGCAATGCCTATAACCGATTCCGAAAACAGCGGTAGCGTAACTCTTAGCGCAACCGCTACGGGAACTATTACTACAACAGGTTCGACGGCGTACACGTATAAACTTGTTGCTTACGGCGGCGGTGTTGTAGGATATGCAAGTTTTGCGCCTACCTTGACCAACGTATTGAACAGCGGAGAGGTTAATATCAACTCCGATGCTACCAAGGTAGCCAAGGTGAATACGGTTAATAATACGGCAAAGACCGCTCAGGATTCTTATGCGGGTGGTATCGTAGGATACTCGACCGCAGCTGCTACTATTACCGGAGCTAAAAATACAGCAAAGGTAACCGGTAAGATATCCGGTGGTATTGTAGGAGATATTACCAAAGACGTTACTATAAGCAATTCTACTAACAGCGGCGCTATTACCGGTTATAATAATGCGGGTGGTATCGTTGCAGTTCCTGGGGCTAAGGCTACTATTGACAAGTGTGTAAATACCGGTTCTGTTACAGACGATTATAGAGCTGCGGGAATCATCGCTTGGGCAAAGGGAACTACTGTAGTGACCAACTGTGAAAACGGTGGCGCTATTACTATCACTAACAGAAACGATGAATACTCCGGTGCGGGCGGTATCGTAGGATATATGCTCGGTGGAACTCTTTCTGTTAAGGGCTCTACTAACTACGGAGCTGTTACTGCTGCGGGAAAATACAGAGCGGCGGGTGGAATCGTAGGTAAGACTACTGTCGCTGTTACCGTTGGTGGCGCAGGCGCTGACGCATGTGCGAACTATGGAGCAGTAACTGCTACCGGAGATAGCGCAGGCGGTATTATTGGCTATGCAGGTGCGGGAGCGACCGTGACAAATTGCCAAAACGAGGCGAACGTTAAGGGCGCAAACAGCGCGGGCGGTATCGTTGCCGACATAAGAGGTGAAACTGTAGTTGATAGCTGTGTAAACCTTGGCAACGTCGAGGGCGGATACAGAGCAGGCGGTATTGCAGGTTACGTATCTAAGAAAATTACCGTCACCAACTGTGTAAACGGTGAAGAGGATACAGACAAGGCAAATATCAAGGCTACCGGTGGCGACTCCTGGGGAGGAGCAGGCGGTATTCTTGGCTGGGTAGGAGGCTCGGGCTCTTCAATAAAGAGCTGTACTAACTACGGAAGCACGTATATCTACGGAAGCGGTGTATCTTCCAAGGAAGGCGAAAAAACATTGTATTCCGGAGCAGGAGGTCTTGTAGGTAACGCGGCGGCAGCAATGACTATCGGCGGAACCGAAGAGGGCGAGGAGTGTGTAAACTACGGAACTGCAACTGCAGAGAATTTAGCGGGTGCGGGCGGTATCGTAGGTTCTATGAGCGTTCTTGTTGACTTTGCAAATTGCCACAGCTATGCTGATGTTATCTCTAACGGTGCAAGTGCAGGTAGAGTTATCGGACACATTGGTGGCAATATGACCATCACCGGTGAGATTCTCCACGGACTTTCCACAGGCAACGTTCTCGGACATGGAAATCTTGGTGGCTTTATAGGCGAAAACCTTGCAGAGCTTACACTTGAAGGCTTTGTAAGTGATGCCAATATCATTATCAAGGAAGCAATCAGCGGCAACGTTGGTGGTATCATAGGATACTCCGCGGGCACGCTTACCATAAACAATTGTGTAAACAATGCAAAAATCAGCGTAAACGGAGCAGTTGCCGGAGGTATCATCGGTAGAACCGATGGTGAGATTGCTGTTGTTACAAATTGTGTAAATAATGGTGATATAACCGTTAAATATACTAAGTCTGTTGAAGGCGCTACCGCAAGCGTAACCGAGGACGTATATGCGGCAGGAATTATAGGTTATGCCGGCGCAGCTTCTACCCTGAAGAATGTTGAAAATCGGGGTGACGTAACCGTAGAGGTCACCGTTTCCGGCGCAATGGCGGCAGAAACAGATGCAACTGTGACACTTAACACTTACGCGGCAGGTATCATAGGATTTGCGGCAACCGCTCCTACCTTTAACGGCGTACTTAACCGCGGTGACGTTTCCAACAACGGCGACGTTTCCGGCGTAACTAATACTGTTGCTGACGTAACAGTAACTGCTACTCGTAAGAATTATGCAGCGGGTGTGCTTGCTTTTGCTAAACAGCAGGCAGGCTTTACTAAGAATGGTGAATACGCTGCAAAGAACAAGGGAGCTATCAGCTCTAACTATGTGGCAGGTGGTATTATCGCTCACTTTGAATGGGGCGCAGGTATTACCTACTGTGTAAACGAAGGTGCTGTAACTGCTACCGACATTGCTGCAGGTATTGTTGCAGTTCGTAAGGGTAACAATGAACACGACAACATGAGCTACTGTTCTAACAGCGGCGCAATTACCCTTACCGGCGTAGCTTCTACCACAAGCGACGGTATTGCGGCAGGTCTTATAGGTCAGGGCGGTAACAATGTAACAAATTGTACAAATACCGGCTCTGTAACCATTGATAAGAACGCGGCAAACCACAGCGCGGTTTATGCAGCCGGTATTCGAGGCATAAGCAGTGTAACTACATATTCGAAAGATTATGATGACACACGCAAAAAAGGCGGTGCTGTTATAGACACAACCGTCAGCGGCTGTACCAACAGCGGAAAGATAGAGATAAAGGGTACTTCTGTTGGTAATGCCTATGTCGGTGGTATTGTTGGTAACAGCAAGGGCGCTCTTACCCTTAAGGACTGTGTGAACAAAGGAAATATCACTCTCTCCGAGAAAAGCGGTACCGAGAGCCACGCAGGTGGCGTTATCGGATACGCTCAGGGCAACACCAACGTTTATAGCTGTGTAAACAACGGTAATATAACAGCAAAGGTAAATCACTGGTTCGTTGGCGGAGTTGTTTCCAGAGCTGATGCTGATCTCGTTATGAACGGTTGTGTAAACAACGGAACTATCAGCACCGTTGTTTTAAGTTCGGAAAGCTATGTAGTTTACGGCGGAGTTTTGGGATACAAGTTCCGCGGAACTCTTAATATCAGCGCGTGCGTTAACAACGGTGATCTTATCCTCACCTCGGGTGACGGAACAAAGGCTAGCTTCGGCGGTATCGTGGGACGTACCTATGACACAAACAGGAACGGAACTACCGAAGGCGCGGTAATCGACGGATGTATCAACAACGGTAACATTATTGGTGTTGGTGAGGTAGCCGGCGGTATCGTTGCAAGAGTTCAGACCACGGGTGTTGATGATACCCTCAAAATAACCAACAGCGTAAACTTTGGTAATGTAAGTGGCCGTTATGCGGGCGGTATCGCCGGATACATATGGCTGAATGAGGCCGCTAACGGCAAGATGGAAGGCTGGATATACGTTACCGCATGTCAGAACAACGGCGAGATCTACGGCGTAGCAAATGCGGCAGGTATCGTTGGAAGCGACAATAGAGATGGCGCAAGATTCGTTATCCACGAGTGCTCTAACACCGGTGTTATCATGGGTGAGGGCAAGCTTGGCGGAATTATTGCAGGACTTTCGGGCGGAAGCACAGCTTACATAACCGAATCGGTTGCGCTTGGAAAGATGTCTACCGTTTGGTATAAGCTTGGTGATTTCCTTATCACCTTCGCAGAGGACTGCAAGAGCGGAAATTACAAGTTTGCAGTTGGCGGCGTTGGTTGCGGCATTGAAAATTACTATACCTTTACCTACGTTGATAACGGCGACGGAACCTACACCATAAAGCCCGTTGAGGCAAAGTACGACGACAAGTACGGCATTCTTGAGGGCGTAATTATCGCCACCAAGACCGGTGACGGCTGGACTATTTCCTTTGATCCCGCCGGAGAGGGAGAGAAGGTAACCGCTGCGGCATCCCATTATAGCTGCACTGTTTACGGAATTGCTCCCGCGCATGCTGTTCTTGAGAACTGTGGATTCCCCACAACCATCGGCGCTCCCAATGGAAACCTCATGGCTGAGGTCGTTTCTATGGGCGGCTCTAAGGATAAAGGACTTGTATTCTACACTCTCTATCTTGAACTGAAGCTTGAAGAGATCAAGGAGTTTATAAACGGCACTCACGAAAGCCTTTACGATGCGTCTACATGGGCAAAGCTGATTGCTGCGTATAACGAGGCTAAGGCGGCTATTGAGGCTGACGTTATAAGTATTAGCGTTGATGAGGAGGGTGAGTGGTATGTTACCACCAATACTCAGTACAGAATCAACGCGTTGTACAGCGCGCTGGTAAGCGCAAGAGAAAATCTGCTCTATTCGGGCACTAAGAGGGATTACCTTGAAAACGCTATCGCAGAGGCAGAGAAGCTCTATGAGAGCGACGAGATCTACACGTCTGCATCCTGGAAGGTATTTGTTGATGCCCTTAATGCGGCAAAGGCAATGCTTGCTGACCAGGAGCTTGAGAGCAGGGATATTAATGAGATTTACGAGGTGCTCGCGGCTGTGAACGATGCTATTGATGCTCTTGTTTGCGGCGGTGAGATCTACTCCGCTAATGATTTTGCAAAGCTTGACGGAAAGAACGGCACATATTATTTGATGTGTGACATTACTATCAACGAGGCGCTTACAAGCTTTGGCGGTAAGCTCTACGGCAACGGACACACCGTTACTCTTAACGGCTGTGCGCTCATCGAGCTTGTTGACGGCACTCTTGCCGTAGCGGCTGACGGAGAGGCGGCATATGCTCATATCAGCAACCTGAAGATCGCAGGTGAGATCGGCGATGCGGCGTCTATCTTTGGAAAGGCGCAGGGAAGCGTTGTGATCGACAACGTGATCGTCGAGGTTGAAAGCGTTGCCACGGCGGCTATATTCGATTCTGCGGCATCCGATGCGGAGATCACTCTTGAGTATATCGTTTCCTATGCTGATGCAGGCGTAGGCGCGCTTCTTGGCAAGGTTGGCTGCAAGGTCGACGTGAAATACGTCGTCTGCCTTGGCGAGGCTCCTACCGTTATCGCAAGTCACAGTGACAGCTCTACCTTCTCTGCTATCTATCTTGCAGGCGTTGAGTACTACGCTGAAAACGGACTTATGTCCATAGAAGCTGAGGTTCTCGCTTCGGGTAAGGTAGCATACGAGATCAACAAGCACCTTGTAAACGCAAAGAATGCCGAGATCGCAGGAACTACCTTGTGTCAGGTTATCGGACGCGATGCGTTCCCCACTGTGGGTACTATTAACTCTGACGGCACTAACGAGGTGATTTTCAAGGACGGCGAATACGTAAACAGAGGCTACACCTACACTGGTGAGGTCGGCGGAGCTATTACTCCCGAGGTTCCCAAGCTTCCTGTATACACGGCTCTTCAGACTTCCATTGCTAAGGCTATGGGTCTTGACAAGGAGCTTTACACCGAGCTTTCCTGGAACGCTCTTTTGACCGCTCTTGAGTACGCTAACGCGGCGCTCGAGCTTGAGGATCAGGAGAGAATAGACTCGGCAAGAGATTCTCTTGAGATCGCTATCGCAAGTCTTTCTAAGAAGACCAACGCGTACGATAAGGTCGTAACCCCCGATTACGAGGCGCTGAACGCGGCTATCAATGCGGCTATCAGGCTGAAGCCTTCTAAGTATACCGCAGAGAGCTGGAGCGCATTCCAGTCGATGCTTTCAGTAGCAAAGACCGCAAGGAACTCCGATTCTCAGACCGTGGTCGACACGGCGCTCGAGGCGCTCAACAAGGCTATGGAGGCGCTTGTTGAAATAGAGCAGGAGAGCGAAGAGGAGCCCGAAACCGACGTTGCTATAATGCCCGGTACAGAGGCTGAGGGTTGCGGAAGCGTTATCGGCGGTGTGGCTGTGGTATTCACCGCTATGATTGCACTTGCCGGTGTTTCTCTTAAGAAGAAAGAGGACTAAAAGTTAGTTTGTGTATCAATTGTGCCACCTTTCTTTCGAGAAAGGTGGCGCCAAAGAACTTCAAAAAATAATTATAACGCACTACGACAAACGTGGTGCGTTATTTTTTGTTGGTTGTGCTTTGTAGGGGGCGACGTCCTCGGCGCCCCGTTAGCCTTCCCCCTTGGGGAAGGGGGACCGCTTGCGGTGGATGAGGAGAAAGTGGGTGTTTGCCATGTAGCTCTCTGCTTTTGAAAATATCTTAGCCCGTTCTCCTCATCCGTCGCTCCTTCGTCGCGCCACCTTCTCCACGGGAGAAGGCTTTTTATTGACTTTGTGTTTCGATCAGGGCGACGTCCTCGGCGCCCCCGTTTGGGACACAAGGGCAATAAAAAAAGGAGCCGAAGCTCCTTTTTCTTTTTATTTAGAACTGCTCCTTGATCTTCTCTACGCAGTGGTGGCAAACGCGCTTGCCGTTGAAGTAAATTACGTCGGAAGCGTTGTTGCAGAAGCAGCATGCGGGCTGGTACTTCTGGAGAATTATCTTATCGTTATCGGTGAATATTTCGATAGCGTCCTTCTGCTTTATATCGAGGACCTTTCTTATCTCAATGGGAAGAACTATTCTTCCAAGCTCGTCAACCTTACGTACAACACCTGTGGATTTCATGGCTTTTTCTCCTTTTTTATACATATTTTTTGAAATAAAAGTTGTTTTTTTGCTATCTCTGTCGGATGCTATACATAGTATAAACTATTTGGAAGAATTTGTCAATATATTATTGTAAAAAATTTACATATTTTTTTGATATTTCCATTTTTTACATAGAACAGGGAATTTAGTGGTGATAATCGGGTAGAATATACCTAAAGGAAAGAGAGGAAAAAGGAATGATAAGGGGAATAAACAGGCAGATGATAGTTATTAAGCTGGAGGGAAGCAGGCTGTATGACAGCGCGTGCTTCCTTTTGAGGCGAGATGCGCGCACTTTTGGGGCAGGAGAGGGCGATATGATAAGCGAAGCCAACCGAATTCTTGCCGATATGGACGTAAAAGGCTCTCGCAGACGTCGAAAAGGCAGGGCAAAGGGAGTTTTTATGCTCCTTTTAGGTCTGATTCTGGGAGCTGCCGCGGGCTTTGGTCTGTCCTTCCTGATATGACGGCTTTTACTTGACAAAAAAGCCTTAATATGCTATAATAAATCAAGATTAAAAGTAAATATATTGACCTTCGGTCGGGATCGTAGGGAGCGGTACTGCGGTTTTGATGAGGGTCGGTTTTTGCGTGCTTTTGCGCGTATATACAACTGAAAAGGAGAAAAAATGGCAAAGAAAGAAAAGAGTAATCTCCGTATAATTCCTCTTGGCGGTCTTAACGAGATCGGTAAGAACCTGACCGTTCTGGAATACGGAAACGATATGATAATCATTGACTGCGGTCTTGGCTTTCCCGACGAGGATATGCTGGGAGTTGACCTTGTAATTCCCGATATTTCTTATCTGGAGGCAAACGCATCCAAGATAAAGGGCTTGGTGCTGACCCACGGACACGAGGACCACATTGGCGCGATCCCCTATATCCTTCGCGAGATAAATCCCCCCATCTACGGTACCCGCCTGACTCTTGGAATACTCAAGAACAAGCTGTCCGAGCATTTTCTGCCCTTTGAGCCCCAGCTCAACTGTGTTGAGGCGGGCGACGTGGTAAAGCTTGGCGAATGCTCGGTGGAATTTATCCACGTTAACCACTCGATAGCCGACGCCTGCGCTCTGGCTATCACCACTCCCCGAGGAGTAGTAATACATTCGGGTGACTTCAAGGTAGACACCACGCCTATCGACGGCGAAATGATAAACCTTACTCGCTTCGGCGAGCTTGGAAAGCGCGGCGTTCTTATGCTTATGTGCGAGTCCACAAACGCGCAAAGATCGGGAATGACCCCCTCTGAGAGAACGGTTGGAAAGTCGCTTGAGTATATCTTCAACACCAACAAGGACAAGAGAATAGTTATCGCTACCTTCTCCTCCAACGTTCACCGCGTTCAGCAGATAATCGACGTCAGCGCAAAGCACGGCAGAAAGGTAGCCGTTACGGGTCGCAGTATGCTGAATATCCTTGGAGCTGCCGTGGAGCTTGGCTATATGACCGTTCCCAAGGGCGTGCTGATAGACATCAATGAGATAAAGAGATACAAGCCCGAGCAGCTTACCCTTGTAACTACGGGAAGCCAGGGCGAGCCTATGTCGGCGCTCTACCGTATGGCGTTCTCCGAGCATTCTCAGGTAACGCTCAGCACCAACGACCTTGTGGTGCTGTCCTCCAGCCCCATTCCCGGTAACGAAAAGCTTATCGGTAGAATAATCAACGAGCTTACCAAGAACGGAGTAAGCGTTCTCCACGATTCTGTGGTCGAGGTCCACGTTTCGGGTCACGCCTGCCGCGAGGAGCTTAAGCTGCTTCACGCTCTTGTAAAGCCCAAGTATTTTATGCCTATCCACGGCGAATACCGCCATCTTGCCGCTCACAGACAGCTGGCTCTCGAGATGGGAATGCCAGAGAGCAATATCTTCATTTCCGACGTGGGCAAGGTGCTTGAGATAGACAGCAAGGGAGCAAAATTCAACGGAACCGTGCCCTCGGGCAAGGTGCTTGTTGACGGATACGGCGTTGGCGACGTAGGAAATATCGTTCTTCGCGACAGAAAGCATCTGTCCCAGGACGGACTTATAGTTGTGGTTGCCACCATCGACGCCGAGGCAGGACTTCTGCTTTCGGGCCCCGATATCGTTTCCCGCGGCTTCGTTTACGTAAGGGAATCCGAGGAGCTTATGGAGGAGGTCCGCCAGATAGCTGCTGAAAGCATCTGCAACAGCCTTGAGAACAGCAGAAGGGTTGACCGCATAGAGCTTAAGACCACTCTTCGCGACGAGATATCCAAGTATCTTTACGCCAAGACCAAGCGTAAGCCTATGGTGCTTCCCGTTATAATGAATATGTAATTATTTCAATAATTCATTCTTTGTTCATACAATGTTCAATGTTTAATCATTGTATTACTGTATAATAGAAAGGTGAATTACGCCGAAAGGCAAAAGAATATATAATAAAAGGGTAATTTAAAAATGGGAAAGATGAAACTTACAAAAGACAACAGAAGAACCGGTAAGAGCGGTATTCCTAACTGGGCGCTGACTACCGTTGTCTTCGTTATTATTGCAGCGGTGCTTCTCACCTGCGTAGCGTCTCTGGTGGCTTCCTCCGGAATCGTGCTCAGACTCAGCAACGCTGTTAAGTCCGAGGACTACAAGGTTACGGGCGCAATGATGAAGTACTATTATATGCTTACTTATAATACATTCACTTCGAATTACAGCTCGTATCTGAGCTACTTCAGCCTTAACGGACTGTACACTCCCGAGGACCACAACACAATGCCTGTCGGCGGAACCGCTGACAACCCCAACAGCTACGACACGATGTTCCTTGGCAACTACGACGGAACCTGGTTTGACTACTTTATGGCTCAGACCGTAACCGACGTAAAGAATATGCTGGTTTACTGTGAGGAGGCTGACGTTCTCGGCATTTCTCTTACCGACGAGGAGAAGCAGAGCATTGAGGATTCTATCGATGCAGCTATCCTTGAGTTCAGAGTCCAGAACATCGCAAACGGCGGAACAGGTGAGTTCTCCGAGACCTCCTGCCTTACCGCTATGTACGGTAGCGGCGTTAAGAGAAGCGATATCCGCAAGGCTATCGAGATATCCACTCTCGCAAGCAAGTGCGCAGAGGATATCTATGACAAGATCGAGGCTGCTGTTACTGAGGAGCGCATCAACGAGGAATATAACAGCAACAACAAGAACTACGACGGCGTAGACTACTTCTACTACCGCTTTAATATCAACTACACCGAGCTCACTGAAGGATACAGCAGCGCAGAGCTTGAGACCAAGAAGGACGAGATCCTTGCAAAGTACGCTGAGAAGATAGCAGAGATCAAGGCTATCGCTGACGAGGCTGCTAAGTTTACAAAGCTTGAGGACCTTCAGACCTACGCTCTTAAGTACTCCGCAGACAATAAGTACGACGATCTTCTTGCCGATGCAAAGCTTAATTCCGACGTTCTTCCCAAGGAAGAGGAGTTGAAGACCATCAAGGAAAAGATCGTAGAGGCTGTTGTTACCGAGGTTATGAGTGGCAAAGAGGTTACAGAGATCGTAGTTAAGGAGAACAAGGAGGGTGAAACCACCACCTACACCGTTTACGATATCGCTATCACTGCTGCTTTCGCAAAGGCGATCAAGACCCTCAAGGAGGATCTCTTCACTAACGTTACCAGCACCAAGAAGTCTTACACCATCGAGAAGGCTGACTACACCAAGGACGACGAGCTCAGTGAGTGGGCATTCAGCGATGAACGTAAGGAGGGCGACGTAAAGCAGATCGAAGAGGGCGATAAGCTCACCGACGGCGCTATTACCGAGGCTAAGGATAAGTACTACCGCAACACCGTTTACTTCCTTACCAGCACCAGCGACAGAGACGAGACCAACTCTCGTAACGTAGCATACATGCTCTTCAGCAGCTCTGATACCGCTAAGAAGGTTATCGAGGAGCTTAAGACTATCGAGGGTCTTACTGAGGAGAAGTTCAAGGAGCTTGCTACCCAGAAGGGCGCTGCAGGTCAGGCGACCTGGGAGAACTACCTTAAGGGCGAGATGTACAGCACTTCCTTTGACAACTGGCTCTTCGACAAGGAGACCAAGGTTGGCTCTATAACCCAGACACCCATCTCTATGTCTGACGGCTCCGTAATGGTAGCTTACTACGTAGCAGACGGCGAGATCGTTTGGAAGGTAGAGGTTAAGGACGCTATCATCGAGAAGGATTACGAGGCTCGTGAGGACGAGATGACCAGAGCTCACAGCGGAGCTCTTTCCCACAGCGAGTGGACTACCGATCTTATCGGTAAGTGATAACAAAATAATAATGGCGCGGATATTTCCGCGCCATTTACAACTTATTTTCGGAGGCAAATATGGTTCTTGATCAGAAGCAGACCACGGTGGCTTACCGCTGCCCCAAGTGCGGCGCGGGTGTTATGAGCGTGGTGGGACTTTTCAATCTTTCGGCGGATATGGTGAAGCTGAAATGCGACTGCGGAGGCAGTGAAATGACTATGGTGTACACTAAGGATTCCAAGGTGCGCTTTACCGTGCCCTGTATCCTCTGTCCCAATCCCCATCAGTATACGCTTTCCTCTACGGTGTTCTTCTCCAAGGATCTTTTCGTTTTGCCCTGTCACTATTCGGGCATCAACATCGCTATGATGGGCAACACCAACAGCGTAAAGGCAGAGCTTGCCAGAACCGAGCTCGAGCTTCTTGATATGCTTGAGAAGAGCGGCATTGAGGATTTTGAGAGCATTCGCGGAGAGCAGACCCTGTCTGATCCTCAGGTGCTTGAGATCGTGCTTTACGTTATCAAGGAGCTTGACGAGGAGGGCAGGATAGAGTGCAAATGCCAGGGAGAGGGCGAGCGCGAGTACGAGATAGAGTTCCTTCGTGAATCCATGAAGGTCACCTGTAAGGCGTGCGGAGCATCCAAGGAGATACCCACCTGCTCGCTTATCGACGCCCACGAGTTCCTCAACGCTGACAGGCTGGTGCTTGAATAAAGTCAAAGCCCTTGACAGAGCGGGGAAAATATAGTATAATAACCAATGATAAAAATTTAGGAGATATAAAAATGAGTGACGTTACAGTAAATCTTTCCGAGCAGGAGCAGGTGCGCCGCGCTAAGCTCGCAAAGCTCGTCGAGGAAGGGAAGAACCCCTACGCCAAGACAAAGTTTGATACCGATGCGAATTCCGAGCAGATAAAGGAGAACTATGATTCTCTCGAGGGCAAGGAGGTTGCTATTGCAGGCAGACTTATGTCCAGAAGAATCATGGGTAAGGCTTCCTTTACTCATATCGCTGACAGAAGCGGTGAGATCCAGGTCTACGTTAAGAGAGACGATATCGGTGAGGAGGAGTACGCTTCCTTCAAGAAGGATTACGATATCGGAGATATAGTTGGGGTACGCGGAATCGTATTCAAGACCAACAGCGGAGAGGTGTCGGTTCACGCGACACATATGGAGATGCTTTCCAAGTCTCTTCGTCCCCTGCCCGAGAAGTTCAAGGGCCTTAAGGATATCGACGCTAAATACCGTCACCGCGAAATAGACCTTATTATGAATAAGGAGGTTCGCGATACCTTCGTAATGAGAAGCAAGATCATTGACTTCCTTCGTAGCTTCCTTAACGAAAAGGGCTTCCTTGAGGTTGACACTCCTATCCTTCAGACCGTTGAGATAGGCGCATCCGCAAGACCCTTCTTTACACATCACAACACACTCGACATTGATATGGTTCTCCGTATCGAGACCGAGCTTTACTTAAAGAGATTGATCGTAGGCGGCTTTGAGAAGGTCTACGAGGTAGGACGTATCTTCCGTAACGAGGGTATGGATACCAAGCACAACCCCGAGTTCACCAGCATCGAGCTTTATCAGGCATACACCGATTTCCGTGGAATGATGGACCTGGTTGAGGAGATGATGAAGAAGCTGGTAATGAAGGTCTGCGGCACTATGCAGATCACGTATCAGGGCAAGGAGATCGACCTTTCTCACTGGGAAAGACTCACTATGATCGAGGCTGTCAAGAAGTATTCGGGTGTTGATTTCGCAGAGATCAAGACCGACGAGGAGGCTATTGCGATAGCTAAGGAGAAGCACGTTGAGCTTCCCGAGATCCCCACAAAGGGCGCGATCCTCGTTGAGTTCTTCGACGCATTCGTTGAGGAGAACCTTATTCAGCCTACCTTTATCTACGATTACCCCGTAGAGAACTCGCCTCTGGCTAAGCGTAAGCCCGACGATCCCGCATTCACCGAGCGCTTTGAGTACTTTATCAATGCGACCGAGTTTGGAAACGCGTTCTCTGAGCTTAACGACCCCATTGACCAGAGAGAGAGATTTGAGAAGCAGGTAGCAGACCGCAGAGCGCTTGATCCCACCACAAACGCGCAGGTGGATTACGATTACGTAATGGCGCTTGAGCACGGAATGCCCCCCACAGGCGGACTTGGCTTTGGCGTTGACCGTTTGGTAATGCTTCTTACCGACTCTGCATCTATCCGCGACGTACTTCTGTTCCCCACGATGAAGCCTCTTGCTTCCAACGAGAGCTTCGACGAGGAGACCGAGGAATAATAGAAAAGACGCACCGCTTTTGCGGTCCGTCTTTTTTTATTCTTCGCCAAGCTCGCCTGCGGCTGTGCGATCCATGTATTCCTGCATGGTGATAAGTACTCGGCGGGGCTTGGTTCCGTCGGGCGCGCTGACGTAGCCCAGCTCTTCCATTCTGTCGATTATCTTCGCAGCTCTGCCGTAGCCTACGCCAAGCTTTCTCTGCATAAGAGAGGTGGATATCTTGCCCTGCTCGATAGCAAGCTTTACTGCATCGTTGAACTTGGAGTCGCCGCTCTCGCCGCTGCCCCCACTTTCGAAATCGTCGGAGCCGCCCGAAGCGCCCTTCTTGCCAAGTCCGCAGTTCTTTGCATTTTCTTCCATGCTCTCGATAAACGCCTTGTTGTACTTAGCGCCCGAGTTGTTTTCCTTAATAAAGGTAACTATTCTCTCGACCTCGCCGTCGCTTACGAACGCGCCCTGTACTCGAGTGGGCTTTGAGGAGCCTACGGGAGCGAAGAGCATATCACCGTAACCGATAAGGTTCTCGGCTCCGCCTACGTCGATGATAGTTCTGGAGTCAACCTGCGACGTTACGGTACACGCGATACGGGAGGGGATATTTGCCTTGATAAGACCTGTGATAACGTCTACCGAGGGACGCTGAGTTCCGAGAATAACGTGGATTCCCGCCGCGCGCGCCTTCTGCGCAAGACGGCAGATCGAGGTTTCCACCTCGTCGCGAGCGGTCATCATAAGGTCTGCAAGCTCGTCGATGATAATGACCATCTTGGGCAGGTATTCCTTCTCGGGATCTCCCGCGATAGCCTCGTTGTACGCCTCAATGTTACGAACTCCGACCTCTCTGATAAGCTCGAATCTGCGCTCCATCTCGGATACGGCAGAGGCAAGTGCGCCTGCCGCCTTTTTGGGCTCGCTGACGATAGGACAGTAGAGGTGAGGAATGTTCTCGTAAACGGTGAACTCGACCTGCTTGGGGTCGATCAGGATGAGCTTGACCTCGTCAGGTCTGGATTTGTAAAGGATGCTGAGGATTATGGTGTTGATACATACCGACTTACCCGAGCCCGTAGTACCTGCGATAAGCAGGTGGGGCATCTTGCCCACGTCGAAGTAGACGGGATTTCCACCTACGTCCATACCAAGACAGGATGTAAGCCTGCTCTTGGCGTCGGAGAATTTGGAGTTTTCAATAAGGTCGCGCAGATAAACTGTCGCGCGGTTGCGGTTAGGCACCTCGATACCAACAGCCGCCTTGTTGGGGATAGGAGCCTCGATACGAACTCCGGTGGTTGCAAGGCTAAGGGCGATGTCGTCCACAAGATTTGCGATAGCTCTTACACGGGTTCCAACCTCGGGCTTCAGCTCGTAGCGGGTTATCGTAGGTCCTCTGGAGTAGCTGACCTCACGGATGTTTACCTTGAAGCTCTTGAGGGTCTCCATGAGAACTCTTGCATTCTCCTGAAGCTCTGCGGTCACGTCGGTGTCCACGGGGTTCTTGTTGGGAGAAAGCATATCAACGGGAGGGAATATGTAGGGGGTCACGATGTCCTCGGGCTCGCTGTCTGCGCCCTCCTCGGGAGCAACGTTTGCGATGTCCTCGGTAAGCTCCTCGTTGCTTATTTCTCCAAGTGCGATATTAGCCTGGGGAGCAGAAGCTCTCATATTTTTCATCAGCTCCTCGGCAGAAACCGAGCCGCCGTCAATTACGGGGTCGCCGCCGAAGTCGGTAGCCATAGCGGGCTCTGCTTCGACGATGTTAAGAGGTGTCATAGCAGGCTCTTCGATTATAGGCTCTTCCTCGCCGATACCCTCGAGAAGCTCGTCGGTGTCGGGGATCTGCTGCTTTTTAACCTCTCTCTTTTTCACGGGAACCACCACGGGAGCAGGCTCTTCCTCCTCGGCGCATTCCTCCTCTATCTCCTGGCGGATAGCGCGTCTGTTCTCAGCTGCTATCTGGCGGAGCTTTCTCTTTTTAGCCTTCTCAAGCTCGCGTGCGCGCATTTTTTCGTACTTGAGCGCCTCTTCCTCGGCGTCTATGTCGAGATCGTCATCGGTGATCTCTCTGCGGCAGCGTATCTTCTGTACGATATAGTCGGGAGTAAGGCCTACGGCAAACATAAATACCGCGATCAGCGCGATTATAAGTATTATAGCGGGAATGAGGGGACCGCCTGTCAGCGAGTTAAGGCACCAGCCAAGCGTTCCGCCGATAACACCGCCCGAAACTATCTCCTCACAGCCTGTTGTCCAAAGCTCTTCAAGGTCTACCGAATAGGGCTCGGAGAAGGCTCCGAGAAGGAAAGAGAGAAGGAGAACGAACAGAGAGGAAAGGAAGGTCTTTCTTCTGGCCGATCTTCTGCTTCTTTGAAGCTCTGCGATGCGATCCTCTGCCGATCGTTTGCGGGAGTGGGTATGCTCGTTAAAGTGGAGAATTGCCCAAAGGACTCCTGCATAGCAAAGAACTACGGGAATAAGGAAGGCAGACGAGCCTACGAGACCTCGCAATATATTGCTGAAGAACGCTCCTGCAATTCCCGCGCTTGTGCCGAGAATAAGTAAGAGGGCGAGAACGATACCCGCAACTATACAAATATAGGGCACGGCTCTGTGCGCTCCGCTCTTCTTTGACGCCTTTTTAATGGCCCTTTTGCCTGTTTTTTTAGCCGCCGAGCCGACGGTATTTACAGCCTTTTTATTGATCTGCTTGTTTTTTTGCTCCTGTTTTGCCATAGACAGCTCCTTTCGGGGAATAATGTATTTAGACAAGAAAAATCTACATATACTAATTCAAAACAATTATAGCACAAAATATGGTTGTTTTCAAGAAGTTTGGTTAAAAAAGCGAGGGATTTTATGAGAGAACGGCGATATACGGCGTACTTTAAGGGAAGATGGAAGCCTGTGGCAGTCCTTGTGGTTGGAGGCTTTTTTGCAGGGTTCTGCAACGGCTTTCTGGGGGCAGGGGGAGGAATAATTCTGGTGCTGGTTTTGTCGGCACTACTGCGGGGAAAGGGGGATGGCGAGCGGTCGGCGTACGCCAACGCCCTGTGCGTGATGCTTCCCTTGTCGATATTTACGCTGACGCGCTACGGACTAATGGGTGTCAGCCCGTGGGAGCCGAACGGCGTGACCTCGGCTCTTTATTTGCTGGGGGCGATAGCCGGGGGAGCGCTTGGCGGAATACTGCTTGGCAGAGCCAAGGACAGCTCTCTCGGCAGACTTTTCGGGCTTTTGACGCTTATCTCGGGAATTTTGATGATAGTGAGGTAGCTATGGGGTTTTTTATTGCTTTGATAATCGCCGCCCTGTCGGGAATGGGAGTGGGCGGAGGAGGGCTTTTTGCTCTCTATCTCAAATACTTTTCATCGCACTCCCAAATAGAGATACAGGCGATCAACCTGACCTTTTTTCTTTTCGCCTCGGGGGCGGCGCTCAGTATACATCTTCTGCGGCGCAGGATATATCCAATTCCCGTGGTGATAATGATGATCTTCGGGCTTCTCGGCAGTCTTGTGGGTAGCAGTCTTGCCCTCAGAATAGAGGGGGATATACTCGGCAGGATATTCGGCGGTATGATGATAGCTGCGGGAATATATTCGCTAATTCCAAAAAACGCAAAGAAATAACAGCTCCGCCCCGAAGCGACAAATTGCGCGTCCGCCTTGTGGTAAAATGAGAAAAAATGAGGAAGTCTATAAAAGGAAGTGGAGTATGGATAAGAGCAGGGAAGTTGCAAAATATGACTTTGGGAAATTATTAAAGTGGGCGTCGGGAGGCGTGGCTTACGCCGTTGGGGGCTATTTTACGGGACTTGCATCTCTGCCCTTTGGGGCGGCTCCTCTTGGAATAGCGCTGCTGTCGGCGACGGATAAGAATGCTATTTTCGTCTATCTCGGGCTTGTCCTTTCCTGCGCTCTCGGGTTTGAGCGCCGAGAGGGGCTTGTGCGACTTGGGATATATACCTTGATATTGCTCTTGAGGGCGCTTGTGAGGTTGACCCTTGATATGCCCTTTGACGGAAAACAGAAAAAATATCCTTTGGGCGAGCTGCTTTCGTCGTTGTTTTCAGAGCGTCGGGGATACCGATATATGATAGCCGCTCTGGGCGCATTTGCCCTTGGGTGCTGTTATCTTGCAGAGGGCGGTCTTCTTTATTACGACCTGTTCGGGCTTCTTTTGTCGGTGGCTATTGCTCCCGTGTCTGCATATATTTTCTCGCTGTATTTCTGCAAGGGCGGTATCGTCCGCGACATCGGTCTTGGGGCTATCTGCATAGCGGCGGTGTACGGAGCGGCTCCCCTGAAGGTCTATGGGGTATCTCTTGCGGTGCTTGGGGGAATATTTACTACCTTTCTTATCACCGAAAAGCGTGGAACGGTGACGGGAGCGCTGACAGGTCTTGGTATGGGACTTGCCTATTCTCCCGTTCTGGCTCCCATATTTCCCGCCGTTGCCCTCTGCTCGGGGGTGTTTATGAAAATATCTCCCTCCCTCGCCGCCTTTTCCGCATTTTTTGCAAGCGTGGCTTGGGGCTATTATATAAAGGGCATCTATATCCTCGACGGACTTTTCGCGGGGGCTTTGTCTGCCTGCCTGCTTTATACTGTCTTCAGGCGGCTATTTCTCGTAAAGTCGATTCAAAAGGAGAGGGCGGCTCCCAAATGCGTTCTGCTTCCTGCGGGTGAGCTTGACAGCATACGGCTTTACGATATGAATCGGCGAATGAGCGAGATAGCTCGGGGGTTTGAGCGCCTGACCGAGCTCTGCCGACAGATGAGCGCAAGATTTCCCTCGGAGAGTGAGCTTTTGAAGATATGCTCGGACGCCTTTGATTCCTCCTGCGCCGATTGCCCGGGGCTTTGCAGATGCAGACGGAACGCCGATATTTCGGGAGAGAGCCGCAGACTTGCGGGGCTTCTCAGGAGCGACAGGGGACTTAGGAGAGAGGACATCGACCCCGCTATCAGCGAGTGCTGTACCCGACTTCCCGATATTCTCGACGAGATAAACTATAATTCGGGGGTCAGACTGACCGAGGGAAAAACCATCTACGTGGGAGATTTCGGTAGCGCGTCAAGGATCTTGCAGAGGGCTATGGAGAGCGAGAGCGGTGAATATAAGATATGCGACGGGCTGTCGCAGAGTGTCTGCGAGGCTCTTGAGGGTGACGGAATATGGGGCGCGATGGTCTATGGAGAGCAGAGAAAAAAGATATATATAAAGGGAGAGCGGAATATATTGCAAAGCGAGAGAGCAAGGATCCTTGATGCAGTGGGCAGAGCTCTGTCCTATGAGATAGATACCCATAGGGTCGAGATGAGGAGATGTCAGGGCGAGGGCGCGGCTCTGCTTGTGGGAGAGCGTGAGAGGATACGGGTGTCCTATGCCCGACGGCAGATGAGAGCCAGAGGCGAGTCGCGATTTTGCGGGGATAGTCTGCGTGTGTTTACCAATAAGGATAATAGATTTTACGCCCTGATAAGCGACGGAATGGGCTCGGGTCGTGAGGCGGCGGAAACCTCGGAGATATGCGCGGGATTTGTAGAGGGAATGCTGACCTCGGGACGAATGAACCCTGAGATACTGTCCTCGCTGAACGGATTCTTGTGCGCCCGTCAGGGAGCGGAATGCTCGGCGACCGTGGATATGCTGGAGCTCGACCTGATAAGCGGTGAGGCGACCTTCTTCAAGAGCGGAGCGGCGGCGACCTACGTTTACAGAGAGGGAAGCCTGTTTAAGCTTCGGTCGGGAACTATGCCCATAGGAATTCTGTCCGAGGTGGAGATAAAGAGCTTCGGCTTTGAGCTTTCTGTGGGCGACGTGGTGGTAATGATGAGCGACGGAGTGACGGGGGGCAGGGAGGAATGCCCGTGGCTCTTCGACCTTCTGCGGCAAAATCTTGAGGGCTCGGGGCTTGAGAGGACAGCCGATCTTATTATGAAGTATGCGGTGGGCAACGGCTCGGAGGACGATATTACTCTTGCGCTTATTCGCATAGAGCAGGAATGAACGCTTTCGCGGAGGGCCCCCTCCGCGAAAAAAGAAAAAAGATTTTTTCAAAAAAGACTTGCAAAAACGAAAAGTATGTGATATAATATGGCGTGGCATATAGGGGTATAGCTCAGTTGGTAGAGTACTGGTCTCCAAAACCAAGGGTCGTGGGTTCAAGTCCTTCTGCCCCTGCCAAAGAAATAAGGGATAGCGAAAGCTATCCCTTATTTCTTTGGCAGGATACAAATAGAAGGACTTGAAGGAGCGCGGTAGTGAATGACAGTCCGGTGGACTGTCAGAGCCGCGCTGACCGAGGAGCGTAGCAAAGGCGCATCGAAGGCGGCTTTGCGGTGTCGCGACGAGACCAAGTCCTTCTGCCCCTGCCAAAAAGAAAAGGGTACGCAATCGCGTACCCTTTTCTTTTTACTGTATCATAATCTTCACTATTTCCTGATCGGTAGGCTGCATTCCTACGCGGCCGATATGCCCAACGCAGGAGATGGTAT
>JAZQVZ010000007.1:0-11344 GCA_045632105.1 Eubacteriales bacterium
AAGGCATATACCGTTCTTGGCTGGAAGGCAGAGAACAATATCGAGGATATGTGCCGCGACTCCTACAACTGGCAGCTTAAGAACCCCAACGGCTACGGCGAATAATTAAGAGGGTAGAAATGAGCATAGTAAAAGAATTCTACGGCAAAATGCCCGATGGCAGAGAGGTTTACCGTTACACTCTTGAAAACAAGAATGGAATGAAGATGAAGGTGCTCAATTACGGTGGCGTAGTTACCGAGCTTTGGGTACCCGACAGAAACGGAGCTCTTGCCGATATTATCGGCGGTTATGATACTCTTGAGTCTTATCTTAACGCTGATGGATATCAGGGAACTCTGGTAGGAAGAGTTGCAAACCGTATTGGCAACGCAAGATTCACTCTCGACGGAGTTGAGTACAAGCTCAACCCCACCTCCGAGGCAGGACATCAGCTTCACGGCGGTCTTGTTGGCTTTAATGCAAAGCTTTGGGAGGTTACCGAGGTGGAGGGAGAGGAGCCTGCTCTTAAGCTTCATATCCTTTCTCCCGACGGCGACGAGAATTACCCCGGAAATCTCGATCTTACCGTTACGTATACTCTTACCAACGAAAACGGTTGGAAGATTAACTACGTTGCAACTACTGATAAGGCTACCATAACCAACCTTACTCAGCACGCTTACTTCAATCTTGGCGGATACAATGCAGGAAGCATTCTCGGCACCGAGCTTATGCTTGATGCTGACAGCTACGTTGCTACCGATGCTGATCTTATCCCCACAGGCGAGTTTAAGAGCGTAGAGGGGAATCCCTTTGATTTCAGAGTGGCAAAGACCATTGGTAGAGATCTTGGCTGTGAGAACAACGACCTTCTTCTTGCAGGCGGAGATTTCAACGGCTATGACCATTGCTTTAACTTCGTTGGTGGAGCAAGTGAGGCTCCCGTTAAGAGAGGCGAGGCGTACGATAGCGTAAGTGGAAGAGTTCTCGAGCTTTACACCGACCGTCCCTGCGTACAGCTTTACACGGGTAACTTCCTTAAAAATCCCGCATTCCCCCTGAAGAACGGCTATAAGCAGAGTGTGCAGACTCTCTTCTGTCTTGAGACACAGAGTATGCCCGACAGCATCAATCACGAGAACTTTACAAACACTGTTCTCAGACCTGGAGAGGTTCTTGATACCACTACCGAATACCGTTTTACAACAAAATAACAAACTGAAGCGCTCCCGAGACTCGGGAGCGCTTTTTTTATGTCAAAAAAGCTTTTTGTTGTTAAAAAGCTATTGCAATTTTCGACACGATATTGTATAATAAAGCATATATAGACTTTCTGCTTTGGAGGAATTTGTTATGAAGCTGCTTGAAGAAAAAATCTTGAAAGAGGGCAAGGTGTACGAGGGTGACGTTCTCAAGGTTGACGGCTTTTTGAATCATAGAATGGACATTGCTTTTATCAATGAGATAGGCAAGGAATTTTATAGACTTTTCAAGGATGAGGGTGTAACAAAGATACTTACCATCGAGGCATCGGGTATCGGTATCGCTTGTGTTACCGCTCTTAATTTTGATCCCGTAGTGCCGATAGTTTTTGCTAAGAAGGCGCTTTCGCTGAATATTGGTAGCAATCTTTATTCCACCAAGGTGTTTTCCTACACTAAGGGCAAGACCTATGATGCAGTTGTATCTAAGAATTATATTTCTGCTGACGACAGAATTCTCATCATTGATGACTTTCTGGCAAACGGAAGCGCACTTCAGGCGCTTATCGATCTTTGTGCGCAGGCAGGAGCAACCGTTGTTGGAGCAGGTATCGTAATAGAGAAGGCTTACCAGAACGGCGGAGATATTATAAGAGAAAAGGGAATCAGAGTTGAGTCGCTTGCGAGAATAAAATCGATGAGCGCCGAGAAGGGTGTCGAGTTCTGCTGATAGCCTTTAAAAGTAGTTGAAAAATTACCACTAAAGCTTTAAATTACCCCAACGGGAGATTGACAACGATTTTGCCGTATGGTATAATTATTTCGTTGGATTTTCATTAAGGAGAAGATAAAAATGGATAGAAAAAATTTGAAGATAATACTTGGAGTGGCAACGGCGATCTCACTGTGTGTGGGCGCGGCGTTGATGATCCTCGTCATTACCTTGGATATGCATATATTCCCCAGAATAGTGCTTGCGGCGTTGTCCGTAGTGTCAATAGTGCTTGCGGTAGAGCTCGGATATTTCACGTATCTGATGATGGACAACACACCTAATTATTTCCTCTATGACAGCCAAACTAAAAGGAACATTTCGGTTCAGAATCTTACCTTTAAGACCATTTCGGTAAAGATGAGTCGTTTCCTTTCGAGATATGCGGCGTCCGAGGGAAAGGTATGGAACGGCAGAGTGCTGGATAATCCTTATCTTGAAATGCCCGAGGAGTTCAAGCCATTGGTAGCATACAAGCTGCTTTACGGTCTTGCTGACAACGATACAGAGATGGGCTGGGGATGTCTTGAGAACGCTTCCGAGGAAACGCTTATGTTTATCTGCAACGGACTTAAGATGAACAATGATAAGGAATTTGCGGCAAACGTAGCACAGCTTACCAAGCGTCCTATGAACTTAACTATGGCAAGAGATTACCTTGTTAGAAATAAGAGATATATGCAGAGCAAGATGACCAAATACGTCATCGAGAACATCGACAGATTTAACTGAGGTATAGAATTCAATACAAGTTATACCGCACGAAAAACAGGTGCGGTATAATTTTTTAATAAAGGAGAACGATTATGTATCCATATCCTCTGCTTTTTGATATTGATCTGTATACGTTGCTTATGTGCGCGGGTATAGCAGGAGCGGTGATAACCTTTAGAATATTTGCCGAAAAGAGAAATATATATTGGCGTGTGCAAAATCTTGTTGTGCTGTCCACGGCGGCGTCTGTTATATGCGGATATTTTTCTGCGGTGCTGTTTCAGGCACTGTATAACATAGAGAAGCGCGGTGGATTTATTATTGACAGCGCTACCGGAGCTACGTTTTACGGAGGGCTTATAGGTGGTGCCGCTTGCTTCTTAGTGCTTTATTTTGTAGGCGGAGCCATTATTTTCAAGAACAAGGAGCACGTAAAAAGCTTTTTCGACGTAGCTGATATTGCAGCGGCGTCTATATGTATAGCGCACGCTCTTGGCAGACTTGGTTGTCTTATGGCAGGCTGTTGTCACGGTGGAGAGACCGATGCATGGTACGGAATTTATATGATGGCGCAGGGCGTAAGGGTCGTACCCATACAGCTCTTTGAGGCTTTGTTCCTGCTTGCGCTGTTCGCATTCTTTGTTTGGCGACTTTCTACGGGTAAGCGCTACGGACTTTCTATTTATATGGCGACTTACGGCGTGTGGAGATTTGCTATCGAGTATGCAAGAGGGGACAACCGCGGAAGTACTCTGGTAGATTTTTTGAGCCCATCCCAGCTGATAGCTGTTTTGATGATAATAGGCTCAGTGCTTGTTTTCCTGCTTCAGCGCAGATTTGTAAATCGTACTGCACATAAGGCGGAGGCGAGATAAATGAAGATTAAATCTTTGTCGGCATCTGCCATAAGAAGAGCGCTATTGTTGCTTTTTGTAGCGGCGCTTGTGGTGATTGAGATTGCCTTTAGTACAAGCGGATTTTCCAGCCGTACCTCTACTGACCTTTACAATTCACTTGTAAGAATTGTAGGCGGGTTGGTATGTATCATTTTTATTTTTGAGTTTTCATACGAGGCGATAATGAGCCCCATGGGGAACAAAAAGGGAATTGCTTTGCTGGCGGTTCTTCCCGCATTTGCGGTTGCTGTTAATAACTTTCCTTTTGTGTCCTTCCTTGGAGGGGATTGCCAAATCAATGCCGACCTTGGAGCAATAGCTCTTTACGCTTTGTTTTGCCTGAGTGTGGGCTTCTTCGAGGAAATGGCGTTCCGCGGATGTGTGCTGATGCTTCTGCTTAAGAAGAGAAGGAGTAGCAAGCTCGGCGTATTTATGGCTATCTTCTGGTCGTCTGTGGTGTTTGGACTTATACATCTGGTAAATCTTTTTATCTCGTCGCCCGTAGCAGTGCTTTTGCAGATAGGCTATTCGGCGCTTATCGGAGGGCTTTGTAGCCTTGTGCTGTTGGCAACCAAGAATATTTGGCTGTGTGTGCTTTTGCACTCGGTGTATAATTTCGCGGGTGGGATAGTTCCCGCATTCGGTAGCGGAGTTATATGGACGGCACCAGAAGTAGTGCTTACCGCCGTAGTTGCCGTTATCGTTACCTTATATTCAGTATGGCTTTTCATAAATCTTCCTCTGTCATGCGCAGACGCGCTTTATGAGAAGAAAAGCATTGAAAAATAAGACTTTTTAAGAATAAATTCAAATAAAAGTGTTGACATATTCACTTTAATGTGTTAATATATTAAAGTATTAAAGCAAAACTTTCAGAGAGGACAGAAAAATGGACCTTAAAGGAAATGAAGGCTATCGCCTTTTGATCAAAGCTATACTTTCTCTTGAGAACGAGCAGGAGTGCGAGGCGCTTCTTGACGATCTTATGACCAAGAAGGAGATAAACGATATTGCCCAGAGAATGCTTGTGGCAAAAATGCTTTCCGAGCAGATCGTATATAACAAGATAGTAGAGATGACAGGCGCCAGCACGGCGACCATAAGCCGAGTAAACCGCGCGTATCTTTACGGTGAGGGCGGATATAAGAAGGCTCTCGAGGCAATAGTGGAGGAAAAGAAATGATTTTGGCGGATAAGGCCTTCAGAGAAGATGAAAAGGCAATATATAAGCTCCGCGAGCTGTACAGCAGATACGGATACAGTCATTACAGAGTAAGCAAATTTGAGGAGTACGATCTGTACGCTAAGAACAAAAGCTTTTTGGTAAGTGAAAATCTGCTGACCTTTACTGATACCAACGGTAAGCTTATGGCGCTGAAGCCCGACGTTACTCTTTCGATAATTAAGAATGCGGTTGCCGACCACAAGGCATCCTACAAGCTTTATTACGATGAGCGCGTATACAGAACCACCACGGGAGGCGACGGTTTCAGAGAGATAATGCAGATAGGTCTTGAGAGCATAGGCAATATAGACGTATTCTCCCAGAGTGAGGTCATTATGCTGGCGCTTCGCAGCCTTGAGGGCATAAGCGAGGAGTATTTGCTTGATATGTCTAATATGAGCCTGCTTGAGGGTCTGCTTGAGAACATTGGCGTGGCATCTCAGGATATGTCGGATTTCTTTGCGCTGATAGGAAGCAAGAATATCCCTGCGCTCAAAGCTCTTTGCCTTGAAAAGGGCGTGGAGTCAGAAAGCGTTTGCAGACTTACCTCTATGTATCTTCCCATCAGGAACGCTCTTGTAGAGATCTCCGATCTTATCGAGGGCGAAAAGATGCAGAATGCTTACGATGAGCTGATGAGAATATACGCTGCAATAGAAAGCTACGGACTTACCTCCCGCCTTTATATCGACTTCTCGGTAGTAAACGATATGAATTACTACGACGGAATAATATTCAAGGGCTTTATCAACGGAATTCCCGACAGCGTTCTTTCGGGCGGACGTTATGACAGACTTATGGAGAAGTTCGGTAAGAAGACAGGCGCTATCGGCTTTGCCGTTTATCTTGACAAGCTCGAGAGATTTGGCAGAGTGGATAATGATTACGACGTTGACGTTATGATAGTTTATGACGCTGACGTTAGCACCAACGAAATTATAGCGGCGGCAAAGAATTACGGAGAGGGCGGAGCATCGGTAAGAACCGCTAATGCACTCGAGCGTGGTGTAAGATGCCGCAAGCTCGTAAGACTTGCCAAGGAAGGAGCCGAGATTCTTGAAACCAATGATTAATATAGCGCTCCCCAAGGGCAGACTTGGCGAGAAGGCTTACGCGATATTTGAAGAGGCAGGCTTTGAGTGCCCTTCGATACACGAGGAGAGCAGAAAGCTTATATTTGAGAACGAGGAAAAGGGAGTAAGATACTTCTGGGTCAAGCCCTCCGACGTAGTAATTTACGTTGAGAGAGGCGCTGCGGATATCGGTATTGCGGGAAAGGATATAATCCTTGAATATTCCCCCGATATTTACGAGCTTCTCGACCTCGGAATGGGAAAATGCCGTATGGCAGTTGCCGCTAAGAAGGACTTTTGCGACAGACGCGACAGAACGCTTAGAGTGGCTACCAAGTTCCCCAATATTGCAAGAAGCTATTACAACAAGCAGAGCCGAGAGATAGATATAATCAAGCTCAACGGTTCCATAGAGCTGGCGCCTATTCTCGATCTTTCCGACGTTATCGTGGATATCGTAGAAACGGGAAAAACACTTTATGAGAACGATCTCGAGCCTAAGGCAGATATCGTTGATATCAGCGCAAGGCTGGTTGCAAATAAGGTGAGCCATAAGTTCAAAAACCAGCGCATAAGCGAGATATGCGAGGGAATCGACAGAATACTTAAAGAGAGAAAGAGCAAGTAAAATGATCCGCATAGTAGATTACAAGGATATAGACCGCAGTGAGATACTTGACCGCAAGGAAAACGTATTCAACGTAGCCGATACGGTCAGCGATATAATAAAGCAGGTAAGAGCCAAGGGCGACGCCGCATTGCTTGAATACTGTGAGAGATTCGATAAGGTAAAGCTTGAGAGCCTTGAGGTGAGCGCAGAGGAGATAGACGAAGCATTTGCACTGGTAGAGCCCGAATTTATCGAGATACTCAAGGAGGCAAAGGAAAACATCTATGCCTTCCACTCAAGACAGGTTCGCAACAGCTTTCTCATAAACGAGAAGGACGGAGTGGTTATCGGTCAGAAGGTCATACCTATAGAAAAGGTAGGCCTTTATGTTCCCGGCGGTACGGCGGCATATCCTTCGTCGGTTCTTATGAACGCTATTCCTGCAAAGATCGCAGGCTGCGCTCAGATAGTTATGGTGACACCTCCCTCGGCAGACGGTAAGGTGAATCCTGCAATACTTGCGGCAGCAAAGGTAGCGGGAGTGGACCGAATCTTCAAGGTAGGCGGAGCTCAGGCGGTTGCCGCTCTTGCTTACGGAACCGAGAGCGTTCCTGCTGTTGACAAGATAGTAGGTCCCGGTAACGCCTTCGTTGCAGAAGCAAAGAAGCAGGTGTTCGGCAGAGTTGCAATAGATATGATAGCAGGCCCAAGTGAGATACTTGTTATTGCAGACGGCACCTGTAACCCCGCATACGTTGCCGCAGACCTTCTTTCTCAGGCAGAGCACGATAAGAACGCGACGGCGGTTCTTGTTACCGACAGCCGTGAGCTTGCGATGAGCGTTGCGGCAGAGCTTGAGGTACAGACTGCAAAGCTTTCCCGCAAGGAGATCGCAGAGGTTTCCATAGCTAATAACGGAAAGATAATCATAACCGAGAGCATAGACGAGGCTATTTCGGTGGCTAACGATCTTGCTCCCGAGCATCTTGAGATATGCGTGGACGAGCCCTTTAAGTATCTTGATAAGATCAAGCACGCAGGCTCGATATTTATGGGTAAGTATTGTCCCGAGGCATTGGGAGATTATTTTGCAGGTCCCAACCACACGCTTCCCACCAGCGGAACAGCTCGTTTTTCGAGCCCCTTGTCGGTTGACGATTTCGTAAAGAAGACACAGTTCTCCTACTATACCGAGGAGGCACTTGCAAAGGTGGCGCGTAAGGTAGAGTTCTTTGCCAATAAGGAAGGACTTGGAGCACACGCCAAGAGCGCAGTTATCAGAATTGAAGGCAAGGAAGAGAAATGAGCAGATTTTTGAATTCCAAATATCTTCAGCTTGAGGCATATACCCCGGGTGAGCAGCCCACCGATATGAAATATATAAAGCTTAACACCAACGAGTCGCCCTTTCCTCCCTCAGTGGGAGTTCTTGAGGCGGTAAGCTCGGCAGAGGTCAGCATGCTGAATCTCTATCCCGACCCTGCCTGCAAAAAGCTTAAGGAAGGACTTGCAGAGCTTTTCGAGGTTGAGAAGGAGAATATCTTCGTGTCAAACGGCTCTGACGATATACTTAACTTTTCCTTTATGGCATTCTGCGAGGGAAGCACCACAAGAGTACGCTTTCCCGAGATTTCATACGGATTTTATAGCGTTTATGCAGAGCTTCACGGTGTGAATTACACCGCAGTCCCTCTGAGATCGGATTTTTCCATTGACCTCGACGATTATACTAAAAACGATTCCACAGTGGTTATTGCTAACCCCAATGCCCCCACAGGACTTGCTCTGTCCCTTGAGGAGATAGAGAAAATAGTAAAGGCTAATCCCGACCATTTGGTTCTTATTGACGAGGCATACGTTGATTTTGGCGCAGAGAGTGCGGTAGAGCTTACAAAGATCTACGATAATCTTTTGGTAGTCGGAACATTCTCGAAATCCCGATCAATGGCTGGTGCGCGTCTTGGATACGCTGTGGCAAGCAAGGCTATAATCGAGGATCTTGAAAAGATAAAGTTCTCCACAAACCCCTATAATATCAACCGCTTGACCCTCGTTGCAGGATATGCGGCTCTTCGAGAGAACGATTATTATATGGACAATTGCAAGAGAATAATCGAGAACAGAGAATATGCTACCTCGGCTCTTCGTGATATGGGCTTTACGCTGACCGACTCTAAGGCAAATTTCATCTTTGCAAAGAGTGACAGAATATCAGGCGAGGAGCTTTACAAAAAACTTAAGTCGAGAGGGATTCTCGTAAGACATTTCAATAAAGAGAGTATCAAGGAATATAACAGGATAACCGTAGGCACAAGAGAGCAGATGGAGGCTCTGGTGTGCGCTGTCAGAGATATCCTTAAGGAGATATGAAATGAGAAGTAGTGAGATCAAAAGAAAGACCGCCGAGACAGATATCGAGCTTTCGCTCTGTCTTGACGGCAACGGAACATCTAAGATAGATACAGGCTGCGGTTTTCTTGACCACATGCTGACGTTGTTTGCATCCCACGGCGGATTCGACCTCGAGGTCAGCTGTAAGGGTGACGTTAAGGTGGATTATCACCACAGCGTTGAGGACGTAGGAATATGTCTTGGCCAGGCGTTCAAGAATGCGGTAGGCGATTGCAAGGGAATCAAGAGATACGGCAATATGATCCTTCCCATGGACGAGGCTCTGGTGCTTTGCGCTCTTGACGTTTCGGGCAGAGCTTATCTTGCATACGGTCTGCAGATACCCGCTGAGAAGATCGGTGACTTTGACAGCGAGCTTGTAGAGGAGTTCTTCCTCGCGTTCGTAAGAAATGCAGGTATCACTCTCCACGTAAAGCAGCTTGACGGAAGAAATTCTCACCACATCGCAGAAGGCGCGTTCAAGGCGTTTGCAAGAGCGCTTTCTCAGGCTGTTTCTATTGACGAGAGAAGAGCCGATAAGGTTCCCTCTACAAAGGGAGTTCTTTGATGATAGCTATCGTTGATTATGGTGTAGGAAATCTTTTCTCACTGATATGCTCCTTTGAAAGTATTGGAGCTGATATATGTGTCACTTCTGAACCGCAGGTCATAAGAAAAGCTGATAAGATAGTTCTTCCCGGTGTCGGAGCCTTTGAGGATGCATCAAGAAAGCTTAGTGAAAGTGGACTTGATGAGGTCATTAAGGATGAGTGCGCCAAGGGAAAGCCTCTGCTCGGCATATGCCTTGGTATGCAGATGCTTTTTGAAAAGAGCTACGAATACGGCGAGAACGAGGGTCTTGGGCTGATAAAAGGAAGCATCCGTCCCATAAAGGACGTTATTCCCGAGGGGCTTAAGGTCCCTCATATAGGCTGGAATGCATTGAATTTCGGCGAGAAGAAGGATGAGCTGTTCAAATATCTTGAGGAGGGCGACTTCGTTTATTTCGTTCACTCCTATTATGGGGCCGAGTGTGAGGAGTCTGTTATAGCTACCGTTGAATACGGCGCAATGCTTACGGCTGCGGTTCGCAGAGGAAACGTATGTGGAGTACAGTTCCACCCCGAGAAGAGTGAAAAGATCGGTCTTGCGATCCTCAGAGCGTTTTGTGAAATCTAACAAGAGGAATTTAAGATGAATATTATACCCGCAATAGATCTGATAGACGGAAAAGCGGTCAGACTTCAAAAGGGAGATTATGATAAGGTCACCGTTTACAGCGATGATCCCGCTGAGGTGGCAAAGGGCTTTGCGGTAAGCGGAGCTAAATTTTTGCATGTGGTCGACCTTGACGGTGCAAAAAGCGGCAAGGCAGATAACTATGAAACAATAAAGAAAATTATCGAAGCGGCTGATCTTTCGGTGGAGGTAGGCGGAGGGATCCGCAATATGGAAACCGTAAGACTGTATGCCGAGGCAGGCGTTGACAGAATAATTCTTGGCACCGCCGCTCTTACAGACCCCGAGTTTCTTCGTGAGGCGGTAAGCGCATACGGAGAAAAGATAACCGTAGGCGTTGATATTAAGGACGGAATGGTAGCCATCAAGGGATGGACCGAGATATCCGATATGAGCTGCAATGACTTTTGCGGAATGCTTGAGGAGATCGGTGTTACTACCGTAATATGCACCGATATTTCTAAGGACGGAATGATGTCGGGAACTAATCTTGAGCTTTACCGTGGGCTTAATCGCGATTTTTCTATTCGCATTATCGCATCGGGAGGTGTTTCCACCCTTGATGACGTACGTGCGCTTAAGGAAATGAGGGTGTTCGGCGCAATTCTCGGTAAGGCGCTTTATACGGGAGCAATTGAGCTCTCCGAGGCAGTAAGGATAGCAGAGGAATAAGAATGAT
This sequence comes from Eubacteriales bacterium, assembly GCA_045632105.1. Taxonomy (GTDB): domain Bacteria; phylum Bacillota; class Clostridia; order Oscillospirales; family CAG-272; genus HGM12713. Next base: position 10,784 of record JAZQVZ010000007.1, read on the forward strand.
AACTAAAAGAATAATCCCTTGTCTTGACGTAACCAACGGCAGAGTGGTCAAGGGCGTGAATTTTTCGGGACTTGCAGACGTTTCATCTCCTGTGACCCTTGCACAGTATTATAGTGACAACGGCGCTGATGAGCTTGTTTTTTACGATATAACGGCATCTGCTGAGGGCAGAGGGCTCTTCGTTGATATACTCACTGAGGTGGCTTCAAAGGTGTTTATTCCGCTTACGGTAGGTGGAGGCATCAATACTCTCGAGGACTTTGACCGCGTGCTGAAGTGCGGAGCCGATAAGGTCAGCGTGAATTCGGGTGCTATAAGAAACCCGTCACTGGTGCTTGAAGCTGCAAAGAAGTATGGTGACCAGTGTGTAGTTCTGTCTGCGGACATTAAGAGAGTTGACGGGAAATTCCGCGTTTTCTCAAAGGGAGGCAGAGAGGATACCGGAATGGAGGCTATCTCCTGGATAAAGCGCTGCGTATCAAACGGAGCGGGAGAGATAGTAGTTAACAGTATTGATACCGACGGTGTTAAGAAGGGCTTTGATATTGAATTGCTTGAGGA
>JAZQVZ010000008.1:0-16857 GCA_045632105.1 Eubacteriales bacterium
GGGCGGCTTTTCACCTTGGATAAGCTCTATTGAGGGCTGCTACTTCAACGTAGTGGGACTTCCCGTCAACTGCCTCAACAAGCTTTTGTACGAATGCACGGGAAAATATCTTATTTAAACTAACTTTATGAAAGGAGCATACGATGGCAAAGATAGTCGGAATCGATCTTGGCACGGCAAATACCCTTATTTGCACCAAAGCCAAGGGAATAGTTCTGCGCGCGCCCTCGGTGGTGGCTATAAGCAAGGCCGACCGCGAGGTAGTTGCGCTTGGCAAGGATGCCCGTCGTATGCTGGGCAAGACCCCCGAGGGAATACTTGCCTTCAGACCTCTCAAGGACGGCGTTATCGCTGACCCCGAGGTCACCGCAAAGATGATAAGAGCCTTTTTTGAATACACCGATTCGATCTCTCTCTTCTCGCGTCCTTCGGCTATCGTCTGCATTCCCTACGGCGTTACCGAGGTAGAAAAGCGCGCGGTAGAGGAGGCCGCCTTTGAGGCGGGCGCACGCTCGGTGGCTCTCATCGAGGAGCCTCTGGCGGCGGCTATCGGCACAGGGCTGCGGGTTGGCGGAGCAAGAGGAAGTATGATAGTCGATATTGGCGGTGGCACCACCGAGGTTGCGGTCATAAGCCTTGGAGGCATAGTTGCTTCCAACTCGGTAAGGATCGCAGGCGACGAATTCGACAAGGCTATAATCTCCTATCTGCGCCGTCAGCGTGGAATACTTATAGGAGAAGCCAGCGCAGAGGCGCTCAAGATACGAATCGGCTCGGCGCACCCCTCCTGCGATGCGGGAGATATGGAGGTTGCGGGTCGCAGCCTTGACAGCGGTCTTGGAGCGGTGGTCAAGGTAACCTCGGCAGAGATACGCGAGGCTATATCCCCGAACCTTGAGCAGATAATCAACGGAATCAAGCGCACTCTCGAGCAAACTCCCCCCGAGCTGTCCGCCGATATATACGACTTCGGCATAATGCTCACGGGCGGCGGAGCCCTGCTCAAGGGCTTTGACAAGCTCATAAACGAGCGCACGGGTATTCGCGTACATAAGGCAAAGAAGCCCTTAGAAAGCGTTTGTATGGGTATCCTTCGCGTAATACAGAGCGAGGGACGAATGGGAAATCTCTTGAAATACAGAGGAAGATAAACTATGAGAAAGGAGTCAGATATGTCCGATATTCAGAACGATAATCGCAGAATACACGAAGAAGAGCTGAAAAAGGCAAACGACTTCTATCTCTATACCCTTATCTTCTCGGGCGCCGTCGTGCTTGCCGGAATTATTTACGCAATAGCTGCAGACGTCTTTATAGGTCTGCTTGCCGCTATTGCGGGAATACTGATATATATGGCGCTCACCTCGAATATACTTTACAGAATTCTCGGTCTTTCCTACAAGACCGAATCGGGCAGACTGACGGTCACGGCGGTCTATGGCAGAAAGCGCGAGGAAATATATCTTCCCCGCCGTCTGCTACTTTGCGACGTTACCGAAATCGGGGACAAGGCATTCGACCATAAATCCTCGGCATCTATCCGCGCCGTACATCTTCCCTCCTCTATCAAAAGACTTGGAGAGAACGTATTCTGCGGCTGTCCCGAGCTTTCCGTCATATACTTTGACGGAAGCCGTGAGGAATGGGAGGCAATAGAAAGCCTCAGCGACACCTCGGCTTACGAGATAATCTTCTCCACCGACGACGAGGAGGTGGCAGAATGAACTTTTTCAAGTCTAAATTCTTTATTTTCTGCCTTATAGCGGCTATTCTGCTGGCCCTCGTGCCCACGCTGATAGCGGCATTCGGAGGCACCGACCTTCTGCGCTCTGCGTTGGGTACTGTGGCAAAGCCCTTCACCCTCTGCGCCTCCAGCGTGGCAAACGCCTTCAACGGCTTTATCGAGGCGTTTACCGAGTACGATCAGCTGAAGGCTGAAAATCAGGCTCTCAAGGCCGAGCTTGAGGAATACAAAAACAAGGAATACAACGAGGAGCTCCTCAAGGAGCAGAACGCTTGGCTGAAGGATTATATCAACCTTCACGACGAAAATCCCAACTTTATATTCACCGATGCCCTGCTTATATCCCGCGAGGCAGACAACACCTCCTCTCTGCTTACATTCAATAAGGGAAGCGTACACGGAATAAGCATTGGCAACCCTGTGGTAACCGACAAAGGACTTATCGGCCGTGTGGTAGAAGTGGGCCTTGACTGGTGCCACGCGCTTCCTATCACCGATACATCCAGCTCTATGGGAGTATATACGGGCATTACGGGAGCAAAGGCTGTAGTCAAGGGCAGCGCAAATCTCCGCGACAAGGGTCTTTGTAAAATGACCTACATAAGCAATACCGACCTGCAGATGAACGACAGAGTATTCACCGCAGGCGGCGACAGCAGCGCATATCCCGCAGGACTTCTTGTGGGAAGCATCACCGACATATACACCGACGAGGCAACGGGCGAGCTGACCGCTACCGTTACCCCCGCCGTTGATCTTACCGATCTTAGCGAGATCTCTGGCGTACTCATAATCTGCGGATACAAGGGGTAAAGTAGATAATGGGTAGAAACAAAAAAAGATCTGCCGCAGGCGCAAATCTGTGGCGGAGGATAATCGCATACGGAATTCTCATATTGATCCTGGGTTGTCTTCAGTGCGCCTTCTTCCCCTTTTTGAAGGTCTGCCCTGCCACCCCCGATCTTATAATGGGCGCTCTTTTAGGTATTGCCCTTCTTGACAGTCCCTTAAGCGCGGCTGTGACCTCGGTCTGCGCGGGATTCTTTATTGACGCCATAGGCGGAGCAGGTCTTGCCCTCTCGCCGCTGATATATTTTTTCTTCGTTCTCGTAATAAGCGCGTTCTCGGGAAAGGTGCTTAAGAGCTTCTTCTCTTATATCCTGCTCCTTATCCCCTCGCTTATCTACCGAGCGGCGGTAACCTATGTGTTTATCTCTGCAAGGATGGGCGCTCTTGCCCTTCTCCCCGAGATTTTGCAAATAATATTGCCCGAGGCAATAGCCACGGCGCTTTTCTGTCTGCCTGTGTATTTTTTGGTAAAGCTTTGCGTAAAGCCTCTTGGCGCTCACGGCAGATTCACCTTTTAAGGAGTTAATATGGATAACAAATATCATTTCTATCCCGACAGTGAAACGGGATATATATCCGACGAAAACACCAAATCCTATTTTTCAAGAATAGGTCTTGCAATATTCGTTCTCGGACTTGCGGCTACCGTAGTAAGCACGGTCCTCTATCTCATAGCACAAAACGTTCTGCCGCTGATCACCACAAACGCGGCTATCATCACCGCAGCAGAGCATATGATATCCTTCATAGCTATCTACGCTGTGGGTATGCCTCTGCTCTGCTATGTACTGAAGCCTCTGCCATCGGTAGAGCCCTACAAGGAAAATATGCCCGTTAAGGACACCGTTGGCGGCTTTTGCGTCTGCATTCTCGGAATGCTTGTGGGCAACTATATCAGCAATATCATAATAATCTGGCTTGAATCCCTGCTTGGCACGGCCACACAAAACCCCGTGTCTGACGCTATCGCCCCCTCCGACGGCGCAACCGTTCTGGTGACCGTCGCATTCATGGTCATTATCGGCCCGATACTCGAGGAGATACTCTTCCGTAAGATACTATGCGCAAAGCTCCTGCCTCTTGGCGAGGGCTACGCTATTTTGATATCTGCCGCAATATTCGGCCTGTTCCACGGAAACTTCTATCAGTTCCCCTACGCATTCCTCATTGGAATCATTCTCGCGCTGGTGTACGTAAAGACGGGAAAGCTTATCTACACCGTCATCTATCATATGGGCATCAACCTCCTTGGCGCGGTCATCAGCCCTTGGATAGTAGAGCAGATAGACGTCGACAGACTTGCCGAGATGCTTGAAACAGGCGTTATAGACCCTGCTGACCCCATCGTAAATTCTATCTTCCTGCTGCTTGTATACGAGGCGTTCTTTATCGGCGCCGCTATTGCGGGAATAATCCTTTTATCCAAAGCAAAAAAGAATAGAGTCATTACCCTTGAAAAGGGTATCCTGCCTCCCCCCAAGAAGCACAGAATTGCAAATATTTTCTGCAACGTGGGCGTGGCGGCTGCCATTACCTACTTCGTTTTGACCTTCTTCTTATCACTTCTCTAAAATACTGACAGGAGGACTGCCGTGAGAAAGAAAAGCATTAGTCGCGCCTCGCGAAGCGAGAGCGTAATAAACAAGGGCTACCGCTTTTTTATCATCGCGGCGGTCTTCCTTTTAATATGCTCGGGCTTTATAACCGCCCTTGCGGTGGCTATCGCAAAGGGTCCATCGAAGGTATACGAGACCTTTGACGTGCGAAGCGAAACCGTTGTAGGTGAGCGAGGACGAATATTCGACCGAAACGGAAACCTGCTTGTCGGTAACCTTACATCGTACAGCTTCGTTTTTGAATACGGCTCTATGGGATACTCCTCGGATTCGGTAAGCCACGCTCTGCTGGAGTGCATCGACGCCCTTGAAAGCACGGGCAACGCCTCGGCTCGCGCTAAGGACTACTTCGTGCTTGAGGGAACCTATCCCAATATGACCTACGTCAGCGACGTCGACGACGAGGAAACTAACGTAAACTATTATTTTGGTAGATTTTTGGTAAAAAATCAGCTTGACACCGACCTTTCGGCTGAGGACTTCGTAAAGTTCTTTACCAAGAAGTACAAGCTTACCACCGACAAATATACGCCCCAAGAGATAACCCAGCTTATCAGGATCTACTACGATATGGACAGAGTGGGCTTTGGAGCATTCCAGCCCTACACCATCGCAAAGGGTCTGCTGATGGAGAACGAAGAAACCATGGCTCTTATCTCGGGTGTTGAGGAAAAGCGCATAGAGGGCGCATCCTTTATCAAGCAGACCGAAAGAGAGTACTTATACGAGGGCTACGCCTCCCATATTCTCGGCTATATAGGCAAAATAACCGCTGAGAACGTGGATAATTACCCCGACTATCCTTTAGATGCTATCGTGGGTATATCGGGCTGTGAGCTGGCGTTTGAGGAATATCTGCGAGGAACTAAGGGAACTCGCATATCCAAATACGATATTAACGGAAAGCTGGTGGAGGAGTACTACGACCCCGCCCCCACGGCAGGAAACGACGTTTACCTGACCATTGACATCGAGCTTCAAATGGCAGCCGAGAACGCTATGCAAAGCGAGATCGAACGCCTTGACGACGCCGATGCGGGCGCAGTTACCGCTATCGACCCCAACACGGGCGAGGTGCTTGTAATCGCCTCCTACCCCACCTATGAGGAATCTCAGTTCAACCGTGCCCTTCAGGGACTCTACGCCCCCGGCTCTACCTATAAGATAGGAAGCGCTTTGGCGGGTCTTGAGGAGGGTCATATCACCAATAGCAGCACCTACGAATGCACCCAGACCTGCTCCTTCGGCCCCTCTTGCCTTGGCAAGCACGAGACCACAAACGTTCACAAGGCAATCGAGGTTTCATGTAACCTTTTCTTCGACTATCTCGGATTTGAGATGGGAATGGATCGCATAACATCCTACACCAAGAAGCTCGGTCTTGGCGTTGCCACGGGAATCGAGCTTGGTGAAAAGAGCGGAACTGTCGCCGCAGAGGATATGGAGGGCTGGCAGACCTTTGATAACGCCGCAGGCGCTATCGGTCAGTCCAAGCACGCCTACACTCCCCTTCAGCTGAGCGTTTATATGTCCACCGTGGTAAATCACGGAACGAGATATTCGGCGCATCTGTTAAAGACGGTAAAGACCCGAACAGGAAATACCGTAACCAACGGTCGCGTGGAGATAGCCGAGACCCTTGAGTTTTCGGACAACACCTACAACACGCTGATGACCGCAATGCAGTCGGTGGTGTCCTCAAGCGACACCCTCTCCCGACATTTCTCGCCGGTAGACAGCACGGTAGGAGGAAAAACGGGTACCGCCGAAAAGGCAGGACAGACCGACAACGCGCTCTTCTCGGGATTTGCCCCCGCGCAGAATCCCCAAATCGTTGCCTCCTGCGTCCTTGAAAAGGGTGAGGCGGGAACCAACGCCGCAAAGATAGTCGCCGCTATATTCGAGGAATATTTCAGCGAAGATATACAAGAATAAAAGGACACGCTTAGCGTGTCCTTTTTCTATTTCTTCCTTACCCTGAACAGAAGCGTTCTCAGCGCCCGTCCGTTAAATGGTATGAGCGGATACATATAATTTCTCTTGCCGTTGAGAGTGGTGTTGGTTAGCAGGAGAACGACTATCACCACAAGCCCTCCCGCATATCCCCATATGCCGAAAAATCCCGTCAGCACAAGCAGAAGTATCCTCAAAAACTTTATGGCGTAGCCCAGCTCGTAGCTCCGCTGAGTGAAGTTCGCAATAGCCGCAAACGCCATATAAAGTATGACCTCGGGTATCAGCCAGCCTATCTCCACCGCAAAATCGCCAAGTATCAGCCCACCTACCACCGACAGCGAGTTATTGAGCATATTCGGGGTGTTCAGCGAGGCAAGTCGCAATGCGTCTATAATGAACTCTGCCAGCAGAAGCTGAACCATTATGGGCAAAACTCCCCGCTCCTCGGGTATGATAAATGCAAGCCACGATGGCACCGCCTCGGGATATAACAGAGCCAAAAACCAGCTTGGTGTCAGCACCAGAGTGATGAAAAACACCGAGTATCTCAAAAGCTTGATATAGGTCGCCGTCAGAGGCGGAAAATAAAAGTCGTTGGACTCCTGCATAAAGTCGAATATGGTGGACGGAAGCACCATCACCTGAGGGCTGTTGTCCACAAGTATCAGCACGCTTCCCTCAAGCAGCTGTGACGCCGCAGAATCGGGTCTCTCGGTGGTTCGCACCTTGGGAAAGGGATTGTACCACCTCTGCCTTATAAGGCACTCCTTGAGCGATTCGTGGCCCATTATAAGAGCATCGGTATCCACCGACCGAAGCTTTCTTTGAAGAGCCTTCACATACGAGCGGTCAGCCCTGTCCGACATATAGCAGAGCACCACGTCGCTCTGAGAATCTCTGCCGATCTTGAAATATTCCATGGTCAGCGCAGGATTCCGTATCCGTCGGCGAATGAGAGCGGTGTTGAATATGAGCGTTTCAACGAAGCCGTCACGCGAGCCTCGCATTACTCTGTCGCCCTCGGGCTCCTCGGTGTCGCGCGCAGGGTAGGTACGGGTATCGATAAGAATAGCCTCCGCCCCAAAGCCCGTGCCAAGCATCAGCGTACCGCCCGACATCACCGTGTGTATCATATTCTCCACGCTTGCCGTAACGTCGGTTTCTATATACGGAAGATACTGCTCCATAAACCGCTCTGCCGAGGTCGGCATTTTCTTGACAGAGGAGAAATTCATCATCAGCTTTTGAAGAACGGTATCCTTTGCAAAGCCGTCTATGAAATAGAGGGTCAGCTCTCCGTCGGGAATTATCAGCTTCTTTTTAAGCACGTCGAAGCTCTCGCCCATACGCAATATGCGGTCTATCACCGCCACGTTTTCATAATAATCCTCGCCCAGCCTCTGCATACTGCACCACCCTTTCTTAGTTGAGGTTAGTATGACCGATAGAGGAAGATTTATGCATATAAAACAAAACAACGCACTACGTTTACCGTAGTGCGTTATAATTATTCAAGTTCTTTTGGTCTTTTAGCTAACCTCACAGCACCAGATACTGCGGAATTCCCTTATAGTAGGTAGGCGTTGCCTCGCCCTCGATAAGAGGAAGGATATATCGACAGCATTCCTCGGTAACAAAATCTCCGTCCTCGGCGATAAACTCATCGGGAACTCTCTTTACCGCGTTAGCGATAGCAGCCACGGGCTTATGGGATATCTTACAGCAATAGGGCTTGTCCGAAACGCGCTCGAACACCATCATATCGCCTGTAACACCCTTCTCTGCCGCCACTCTGACCGCCTCCTTACCGATAGCCACCGACTCGTTGATATCGGTCTTGGAGAACAGATGTCCCGCGCAACGCTGGGGGAGATTGAGCTCGACTGCTCTTACCTTACAGCCAAAGCGAAGCTTTACCGCCATCTCAAGAGCTCTCGCCGTACCCGACAGGTACTTATGTCCAAACACGTCTGCGCTTCCGTTCTGGGCGCTCTCGCCAACGTACCGTCCGTCGGCAAACTTTATGCCCTCAGACACCGCAATTACCAAATTAGGACGCTTCTCAAACGCCTTCTCTACGGCATTGTAGAACTCGTTCATATCGAAAACCCTTTCGGGCAGATACACAAGATCGGGAGCCTGTCCGTTAATGACCGAGCCCACCGCGCTTGCCGCCGCAAGCCAGCCTGCGTCACGTCCCATGATCTCCACGATAGTCACCGCCTTTACGGTATATACCGCGCAGTCACGGATTATCTCCTGTATAGTGGTCGCCACGTACTTCGCAGCCGAGCCGTAGCCGGGGGTATGGTCGGTTCCCACAAGGTCATTATCTATTGTCTTAGGAATACCGATCACTCGAATATCATAGCCGATCCTCTTAGCAAACGCAGAGATCTTCGCAACGGTATCCATCGAATCGTTTCCACCAATATAGAAGAAATACTTAATATCGTACTCAGAAAAAATACGGAAGATCTTCTCAAACACCGCAATATCGGTATCGGATGCCGAGCGAGGATCGGGGAGCTTCATTCGGCAGGAGCCGAGAGCCGCCGCAGGAGTGCGCTCAAGCATATGGAGCTTTTCGGTATCGCAAAGCGCCTCGTTGAGATCGATTATACGTCTATCCAAGAGCCCCTCGATTCCGTTTCTCATACCGTATATCGTCTTGATATACTCGCTAGCAATAGCCCCCTTGACAACACCTGTAAGCGTCGCGTTGATAGCCGTGGTGGGTCCACCCGACTGTCCTACTATGGCGTTACCGTAAAGATTTTTCATCTTTTCCTCCTACAAGGTATTCTTAATGTTTTGGATAACTCTCGCATAAGATTTATCAACACACTTAAAGGAGAGTTATATGTTCAACGGTATTTTGTCTCTGTTTTCCAGCTTTATTCATTTTATTTTGGGAATCAGCACTCCCACAGGGTATCCCCCTCCTCTGCCCACAGAGGAAGAAAATCTGCTCTTTTCAAAAGCCGAGCAGGGCGACACAGCCGCCCGTGAAAAGCTGATACTTCACAATCTTCGCCTTGTATCCCACATAGTCAGAAAGTACTACGCCACCGCAAAAAATCAGGAGGATCTAGTATCTATCGGCACCGTCGGTCTTATCAAGGCGGTCGACACATTCCGTGTCAGCGGCGGGGCGCGATTTGCCACTTACGCCGCAAAGTGCATACAAAACGAGATCCTTATGCACTTCCGCGCCCAGAAGAAGCTTGCCGCCGAGGTCTCTCTCAACGACACCATCGACGTTGACCGCGACGGAAACCCTTTGACATATATGGACGTGGTCTGCACCGAGGAGGAGCTTGACACCGAGATAGCCCGCAAGCTGACGGGAGCCAAGGCGCTCTCACTGGTACAGAACGCTCTTGACCCGCGAAGCCGAAAAATAATCGTGCTTCGCTACGGACTCGGAGGCAGAAAGCCTATGACACAGCGGCAGGTCGCCGAGCTCTTAGGGATTTCCAGATCCTACGTAAGTCGCATCGAAAAGAGCGCTCTGACAAGGCTGAGGGAATATTTTTAGTTCTTAAGCGAATGTATGGGAGCGGGAACTCTGCCGCCTCTTGCGATAAAGTCGGCGCAGGAGTACTCACTGACCTTCATAATAGGCGCGGTGCCGAGAAGTCCGCCAAATTCAACGAACTCGCCCACCTTCTTGCCGTAAGCGGGAATAACTCTTACCGCCGTGGTCTTGGTGTTGGCAACGCCTATGGATATCTCGTCTGCGATTATTCCGCATATAGTGGATGCAGGGGTGTCACCGGGTACGGCTATCATATCAAGTCCTACCGAGCATACCGCTGTCATAGCCTCAAGCTTTTCAAGGGTAAGCGCGCCTACGCGAGCCGAGTCTATCATACCCGCGTCCTCGGATACGGGAATAAAAGCGCCCGAAAGTCCGCCAACGTGGGAGGAAGCCATAACTCCGCCCTTCTTTACAGCGTCGTTAAGAAGCGCCAGAGCCGCTGTGGTGCCGTGGGTACCGCACTTCTCAAGTCCCATTCCCTCAAGGATATACGCCACAGAGTCGCCAACTGCGGGAGTGGGCGCCAACGAGAGGTCAACTATACCGAAGGGAACGCCAAGACGGCGGGAAGCCTCGGTAGCTACAAGCTGACCCATACGGGTGATCTTGAACGCGGTCTTCTTTATAACGTCAGCAAGCTCGGAGAAATTGCAGTTTCCCGCTCTCTTTATAGCCGCCGCAACCACGCCGGGGCCCGAAACGCCTACGTTTATAACAGTTTCAGCCTCGCCTACGCCGTGGAATGCTCCTGCCATAAAGGGGTTGTCCTCAGGCACGTTTGCAAATACCACGAGCTTTGCGCAGCCCATAGATTCGTTATCGCGTGTGAGATAAGCCGCTTCCTTGATAACGTCGCCCATCATAGCAACGGCATCCATATTGATGCCCGCCTTGGTGGACGCTACGTTTACCGAGGAGCATACGCGCTCGGTCTCGGCGAGAGCCTGGGGGATAGCCGCAATAAGATTTCTTGCGTTATCTGTAAAGCCCTTCTGCACAAGCGCGCTAAATCCACCGATGAAGTTGATTCCAAGGGTCTTTGCCGCCCTGTCAAGAGTCTTTGCTATCTTCACGTAATCCTCGGGAGAATACTTTCCGCCTACGAGGGATATAGGAGTTACCGAAACTCGCTTGTTGATTATCGGAATTCCGTACTCCTTCTCTATCTCACAGCCCACAGCCACCAGGTCCTTTGCCTTGGTGGTTATTTTTTCGTAAATTCTGTCGCATACCACGTCGATATCGTCGCCTGCGCAATCGTAGAGCGAAATACCCATGGTTATGGTTCTTATGTCAAGGTTTTCCTCCTTGATCATATTTATTGTTTCAAATATGTCCTCAAAGCTAAGCAAATTCACGGTTCTATCCGCCTTTCGTTATATCCTGTGCATGGAGTTGAAGATATCCTCGTGCATTGTGCGGATATCAAGCCCTGCCTCGCTGCCAAGCTCCTTCATCTCGTCAACGAAGGATGTAAAGGGCAGATTGATCTCGCTTACGTCTATAACCATGATCATTGCGAAATAATCCTTAAGCACGCTTTGGGAGATCTCAAGAATATTTGCGCCGTGCTCTGCACACTTTGCGCTGACCTTCGATATGATTCCTTTGCTGTCGTGTCCGACAACGGTAATAATTGCTTTCATTTCTGTTCCCCCTGGTGTTTTTATTTGAACATACCGCTCTTCCATATAATTATAGCATAAGACTCCAGTAATTGCAACGGTTTTTGGAAAATCGCCGCTACAAAAAACGGCATTTGTCAGCATCTCTCGTCAAGAGAATATAAACGGCGACAAAATGCACCATTTTATGTGTTGAAAAATAAAATTATATTTCCATTTTATTCCATTATTTTTTGGTATTTTATTGACTAACCCTGAGTATATTGGTATAATATCCTAAAAGAAAGTCAACTTTTGAAAGGAACATAAAAAGCCATGAAACCAAAAGAAAATCAAGCCTTAAAAGGACATTTTTCGTCAAAAGCGATATCCCTGCTCCTCCTTATGCTATGTTTGATATGCGCTCTGCCAATATCGGCATCAGCTCTTGAGGCGGACTCCTCTATTATTAACGAAAATTACAATTTGATAAAGGAGTATTGTCTGTCGCTTGACGGCGACATCAGCTCCTATTCGACCCTTGACGATTCCCCAGACAAAAGCACGTCGCGGAGCGTCGCCGCTATTATCAATAGCTACCAGAGTGAACTTCGCTCTCTGCAGAGTCACCCCGACGTAGGCAAACGTCCACTGACCGCCGAGATCGACCTCGCCTTCGCCAAGGCCAGAGCCGCAGGAAAGCTCGCGTGGATATATCATTACAACATAGCCGAGATAAGCAACGCCGAGTCTATCTTGTTCTTACAAACCCTTTATGAGAGTTATGCCAACGATATAGACAAAAGCGTTGATGCCGCCGTTCTCAACGCCTACTCCGACCGGATCAGCAGCGATATGAACCGCTCGGTGTTCAGGCAAAAGACCGCAAACCTTGCCAAGGATGGCGACTCTGTACAGGCTACCGCCATTATTTTAGAGGCGGTTGACGGAATGGAGCATATCTCCTCCACCGACCTTTTCGGCGAAAATTTTAAGATCATATACGATTCAGCGCGTCAAAAGCTTGAGCTGCAAAGAGGACGTGACAGCGCCACCGCGCAAATGAAAGAAATTTTTGCCGCCGTACGTCCGGGCGAAAGCTACAATGACAACAAAATAGCCGCAACCCTCACCTACCGTCTTAAAAACGCCGAAAGCGTTTCCGAAATAAACATGGCTATGTGTGACACCCTCGCCGAGCTTACCGCTACCGACGAGAGCGAGAAATATACCTATGAGTATATAAGCCGCCTGAACGAGCAGGTATCGGATACGGTTATAAAGGCAAATAAAATCGGGAAAGTAGGCGAATTTTCCTCGATCTTCAAGGGTCATACCCTTGAGAGCAAGCGCGCCTACACCAAAGATAGAATAGCAGAGCTTATTTTCAAAAAGGGCGACCCCAACGATAGTGAGCTTAAGGCAATAGAATCGCTTTTTAACGGCGCATCGGGCCGTGTAGATGCCTGCGATACTCAAAGCGCCCTTGAGGGCGAGCTGATCCGCGCCGAGTACAGAAAAAAGCTGTGGAGTGCGCTCACCGATACCCGCAAGAGCCTTTCGATAGTTCTTGGCAAATACGATTCCTCGACATTCAGCCAGCGCCTCGACGCCTCTTATGATAAAAGCGCATTGTCAATAGACAAGCTCGCCTCGTCCTCGGCAGACCTTCGTGGAGATTGCGAGGCGCTTCTCAAAAGCGGCAAGGAGTCGCTGAGCTCCATACTCAACGAGGCAAAGGCGGAGCGCTTTCTCCTTGACAACAAGGATATAATCAAGAAGCCCGCCGAGGAGCTGGATAACAACGACGACGTATACCTTAAAGCCGCACTTGCGGACTATATATACCTGGAAAGCGAGGTTCGAGCGGCGCTTGCCAGCCAAATAAATTCTATTGCTGAAAAATACAAAATAATACTTTCAAAGAAAATACGCTCGCTCTGTGGTGATGACGCATTTTTCCAAGATATTTGCGAAATTATTTGCGCCGAATTGAATTCTCTGCCCACAATAAGCATTGACGATTTTTACAATAACACCGACCTTGTTCTCAAGAAAGCCTACACCCTTCAGGTAATAAATTCCTACTACCGCGACGTGACGTCAAGGGAGGAATATTCACTGTTTTCGAGCGAAGAAAAGGATGTCCTCTCCTCTGCTTGCAAGCAGGCGTCCGAGGAGCTGGGGGCAGCAGATATATCAAAGACCGACGTCTTTGAGGTCACACTTTCCGAAATAGCAAGCCGCGCCAAGCTCTCTCTTGACCGAACCTCTCAGTATGCGAGAGTACGGATAAGCGCCGCCTCCTCCACCAACGAGGAGATAACCAAGATACTTGCCGAAGCCCTTACCAAAATCAACGCTTGTACCGACAAAAGCGAGATGGTCGCCATCGCCGACAGCTCTATCTTTAAGATACAAAGATACCTGACCATTGACGAGATAGCCCTGCGATCCAAGGAATATCAAGACCTCTTAGCCTCAATGTCCTTCCTCGAGGAAAGCGAAAGCTCGGGATATATCAATTCGATAAAGAGTCTTACGTCCGCGGCTACCGGAGAGGCGGGCCTCGCCGAAAATATAACCGTCCTTAGCTTTGTATGGAACAAATTTATCGAAGGAATCGACGAGGTAGTGGCGTCTGCCAACGGAATCGACCTTGCGCGAGGCATCGAGCATTACTCCGCCTTGGCAGACAAAAAGCTTGAATCACTCAAAATAGAAATTCGCGGGCTTGTGTATTTGAAGAGTGAGTCCTGTGACGAATATTTAAATTCACTCACCCTGCTCCACGCTAATTTCAAATCGGATATATCTACCTGTAAAACAAGCGAAGATATAAAGAGCTTATATGATGAAACCCTTGCAGGGTTTGATTTAGCCAAGAATTCCGCCGAGGCAGAAAACCTCAAGGAATACAAGATAATAATAGAGGCTCAGCTTGAATCACTAAAGAACGTTGAAGCAAAATATTCTGCTGAAAATTACAATAAAATTATCAGCATCATCGAAGAATCAAAGGAAAATCTCGCCACCTGCAAGTCGCTTGAGGAATGCACCTCTCTCCTTGATAGCACCAAGGAGCGCATAGCAGAGGTCAACGATCTGCTTGACGATGCCAGAGATTCTGCCACCGCGATCCTCAACGCTCTGCTTGAAAGCTGCAAGAAAGAGCCCCTGCTCTATTCTGCTGAAAATTTGGAAAGAATAGAAACCATCTGCAACGAATCCCTGAATGCCATTAATGAATTTGAGAGCATCGAGGATATCCCCGCTCTCAACACGGCGCTCGAAGAAGGTCTTGCCCTTATCAAGAGAATTCCCCGTGACCGCATCTTCACCTCAGAGTCTGCCTTCGGCATCACCGACGAGGGAGCAAAATATCCAGACGGATACGATATGTCCATCGGATACCTCGCAAGCATTACCGCGCCCAATGGCATAAGCTCGGAGGCTACCCTGTCGGTGATCGGCATTACCCCCGACAAGGATATAAAATCTATAATCCGCGCCGCCGCCAAGAAAAGCGCCCTGAAAATATACGGCTCCGCTCCCGACAACACACTCAAGCTGCTCAAGCAATGCGACGTTGCTCAGGGGCTTAATATCAACCTGTCGGTGGTTACCGCCGATGCTTCAGCCTATACCCTTCGGCTGCTCCTGACAGAAGACCTGCGAGATGAGAACGTTCTCGGCATTGTGTACGTAGGAAGTGACGGAAGCGTGGAATTCTTCAGCGCCCAGCGTAGCGATATGCTTCTCACCGCCAAGCTCTCGCGCCTTGGAGAATTTTATATCGTCTGCGAAAACACGGTAAACCTCTCGGGACTGATAATCTTCCTTATCATTCTTCTCATCTTCGAGCTTGTGGCGCTCTGCTTCTTTATCTTCCTCAGAAAAAACCGCACGAGAAAGGAACCCGACATGCTTCCCGACAGCTTCAATTACGCCTTCGCTCCTCTCATACCCTTCTCTCTCCTGCGAGTGACCCCCTCGGGCGCCGTAGGGATCACCCTGGTGCTCTCGGTAGCCGCCCTGACCCTTGGGTTCGGCGTGGCGCTTTTAGCAAGAGCCGAACTTGGAGCCCTGAAAAAGCAAAATCAAGCGCCTCAGCCTCAGCGCTCTGCCACCCCCGATCAAAAGCGACTTGCAAAACGCGACGTGCTACTGCTTAAGGAAAAGACCTATCTTTTAGAGGAGAAAAAGCGTCAGCCCGTTTACTGCGCCACCGCTCCCGAAAGAGAGCCCCACAACGCGTTTATTGAGCGCGAGGATACTCCAAGCAAAGTCTACGAGCAATCCGCTCAGCACAAAGCCGAGATAAATCTCGACGTGATAGCCGAGAAATTCACCTCGGGAGAGCTTGTGACCCCCGAGGCGCTTAAGAGAAAACGCCTTATCCCCAAGAAGACCGACTACGTCAAGATCCTCGCACGAGGCAGACTTGAAAAGCCTCTCTTGATCGAGGCTCACGACTTCAGCCGCGCCGCCGAGGAGATGCTGATAGCGGCAGGCGGAGAGGCAATAAGAATAAAACCCTGATACAGAGGGGCAAATCCGCGCAAAGCTATTGCAATTTGCGCGGATTTGTGTTACAATATATTGCTAAACCAAGAGAAAGGAGAGAGCTTATGGCTGATAAGAAGCAGATAAAGGTGATAGCGCAGAACAAAAAGGCATATCACGATTATTTCGTTGATGAAAAATACGAGGCGGGCATCGCTCTCTTCGGTACCGAGGTCAAAAGCGTAAGAGGAGGCGCGGTAAATCTTAAGGATTGCTATTGCTCACTTAAAAACGGAGAGCTTTTCGTTATCGGAATGCATATAAGCCCCTACGAAAAGGGCAATATATTCAACCGAGAGCCAAGACGCGACCGCAAGCTGCTGATGCACAAGAGAGAGATAATGAAGCTTGGAGGACTTGTTACCCAAAAGGGATACACTCTGGTTCCCCTTTCGATGTATCTTTCGGGCAAGAACGTCAAGGTAGAGATCGGTCTTTGCCGAGGCAAAAAGCTTTACGATAAGAGAGATTCCTTGGCTGAAAAGCAGGCAAACCGTGAGATGGACAGACGCGTCAAGGAGCAGTCCCACTACGACTGACCTCTTACATATTACGGGGCCGTAAAGGTTTCGACGGGGATTTTGAGGTATGATAAGCGGGTAGAGCCGGGCAATCTCTATAAAGGCCTAACTTTAAAATTAAACGCTAACAATAACGTTGCAATGGCTGCCTAAGGGCAGTGCCGTGGCATAAATGCCACCCGTTCCTCCGAGGAGTATCGCGGCCTCGGACGGAGCGTCAAGTAAGCGGTGAACGTGCGTCGGCCTTTCGCCATTGAGCCGACCACGCAAAAAATGGCTACTCAGATCGAAAGTCTGTCTGTTGACGTCCGACGAGAGGAATTCTAAAAAACAGACTACACCCGAAGAAAGTCATATCAAGAGGTTTTCGGACAGGGGTTCGTCTCCCCTCGGCTCCACCAAAAAGGACAGGGCATAGCCGTTGGCTATGCCCTGTCCTTTTTGGTGGAGAAATGCG
>JAZQVZ010000009.1:0-35677 GCA_045632105.1 Eubacteriales bacterium
ACAATATCACAATAACCGACGGAGCAATACGCGAGGCGGTGCGCCTGTCGGTAAGATATATCCACGATAGATTTTTACCCGACAAGGCAATAGACCTGATAGACGAAGCGGCGGCAAAGCTCAAGCTTTCAGCCATAGAGGGGCCCGACTCGACCGACGATGCAGAGGCGAGGATAGAAGCCGCCGTAAAGGAGGGCGACCTTTGCTCTGCGGCGCTGATCGCCGAGGAGGAACGAGCCCTTCGCACCTCGTCACCCTTGGCAGTTCTCGATAAAGCTCCCCGCGCACTTCCCTCGCTTACCGCCGACCATATAGCCTCGGTAGTCAGCGAGCAGACGGGTATCCCCTGCAACAGCCTTATGCTGTCGGACGCCAAAAAGCTTTCCGAGCTTGATGCCATTCTTAACTCGAAAATAATCGGTCAGGAGAAGGCCGTACGCGCCCTTACCTCGGCTATAAGGCGAGGCAGAGCGGGCTTTGGAAGCACTAAGCGCCCTACGGGCTCATTTCTATTTCTCGGTAGCACGGGAGTGGGAAAGACCGCTCTTTGCAAGGCTCTCGCCAATACCCTCTTTGATTCAAAGGAAGCTCTTATACGGCTTGATATGTCGGAATATATGGAAAAGCACAGCGTATCAAAGCTTATCGGCGCGCCTCCCGGATACGTTGGCTACGGCGAGGGCGGTCTGCTCACAGAAAAGGTGCGACGCCGTCCCTACTCGGTAGTACTTTTTGACGAGATAGAAAAGGCGCATCCCGACATTTTTCATATTCTGCTCCAGATACTTGAGGACGGCACGCTTACCGACTCCTCGGGTCGCGTTACCGACTTTTCAAGCACGGTAATAGTTATGACCTCAAATCTTTTAAGCTCCGACGAGGCGGTCAGCCGCCCTCTCGGCTTTGGAGATAGGCAGGACAGCGCTGTGGATATACGAAGAAGTCAAAAGCTTCTTGACACCTTCCGCCCCGAATTCCTCGGTAGAATAGACGAGATCATCCTCTTCTCTGCCCTTGGTGAGCAGGAGCTTTCCAAAATAGCAGATCTAATGCTCCGTGACCTCTGTACGCAGATCGAAGAAATGGGAATTATCCTTGACGTCGACACTTCGGTGCCCGCCGCTCTTGCGAGAAAATGTCTGCGCTACCACAGAGGACTTGGCGCAAGACCTCTGCGACGTGAGATAACCGAGCTTATCGAGGATCCCCTCGCCGAGCGAATGCTGAAAAACGGCAACACGGGAGAGCCTATCCGTATTCAGACAGATGGCGAGGATATCTGCTTCTCAATATAATTAAAATGAAAGAATAGGGCTTAGGCTCTATTCTTTTTTTACCTAAACCCCTTTTTGTTTACAACACGTTCAAAATTATGGTATATAATATACATAATTGTAAAAATCACGGAGGACCTATGAGATACCTCAAAAGCCATAAAGCGCTTATTTCCATCGCGGCTACGGCAACCTGCCTTATTACCGCGGTTCTTCATACGATATCTATGCTTTCATTCTGCGACGAGTGGGGATATTTTGTAAGCGGAGCTATTCTCCCCATAATATCCTGCGCCCTCGTGGCATTCTCTGTAGTAGCATTTGCCGCAAGCGCATATTTGTGCTCTGACAAGGGTGAGCAGATAGGCGCTCCAAAGGAAGCGGTGGGATATACGTCTCTCCTTCCTGCACTTGCAATGCTGTTCCACACCGCGGGGCTTATTCCCTCGGTTCTGGCAGATGCCGATATCTTCAGCATCGCACTTCTCATTTCTGCTCTTGCATCCGGCGTATTCTTCGTTATGATTCCCTTTTCAAAGGAATACGGAAGCATCACGGCTCTCTGCGGTATAGGATTTATCGTTTGGTTAGGACTTTCCTGGATGAGCTCGTACAACGACCTTTATATTCCTATGAATTCACCCGAAAAGCTCTTCTTCCATTTCGGCTGCATAGGAGCGGCTCTGCTGACGGTAGCCGAGCTTCGAGCTATGTTCGGCATCTCAAAGCCCGCACTTTTCCGCTTCTCGCTATGGAGCGCACAGCTCCTGCTGCTTACGGCGGCTCTGCCTACGGCAGTGAAATTCATTCTCGAAAACGCTAAGACCTCGATGTTCTCAGAGCATCTGGTCCTTCTCTGCCTTGCCGTCTATGCGATATCAAGAGGCATATCAATTACAGCCGCAGACATTCGAGCAAAAAAGCAAAGCTCTGACAACGAAGAAAATTGACAGGAGATAACTATGAGCGCCAATGAACGCATACAATGGCTTCACAAAATGATATCCGAGAAATGCTATCCCAACGCCGCTCATCTTTCGGACAAGTTCTCGATCTCGCACCGACAGGCACAGCGCGACGTAGACTTTTTGCGTAAGGAGCTGAAGGCTCCCATGTCCTACTCGGCTATGCACAAGGGATATTTCTATACCGAGCCCTACTCTATCCCCCTTCTGCTGGAAAACGAGAACGACGCGGATTTCAGCGACGTTCTGCGTGGAATGAAGGAGTTTGACGACCGCAACGCCGAGCGCTCGGTCATTCAGCTTCAGTTCCCCTACACCGCGACACTACAGATAACCGACCGAATCACAGTGCTCAATCTCCGCAGCTTTATCGTAGCCGACGAGCCCAACCACTGCTACCGCTGTGAATTTCCAAGCGTTGAGCTCTTCCTTGGAATAATCATGGCCACGGGCGCTGACATCAAGATAATCAAGCCTCTCTGGCTTCGCGAGCGTCTGGTAGACTTTGCCCACAGAGTACTCAAAAACAATCCTCCCGATGAGGACGAGGACGAATAAATAAAAAATTTTTAAAAAAATTATAAAAAACTCTTGACAAAGAGAAATTTTATGATATAATACTTGTGTTATCCAAAGACAGCAGGTTCCCGTAAAGGCGCAAGCTTCCCTGCCGAGGAGATTTTGATCGCGAATATTTTTTCTGATCTTTCTTCTCGGGGTGCTATGCCTTTGGGAAGAAAGTTTTTTTATTTCCCGCTGTCAAGCAATTCTTATAGGAGGTAAGAACTATGCCCAGCAATTCCATTCTCGAACAAAAGCAGGCGATCGTTGCTGACCTTGCCGAGCAGTTGAAGAATTCTCCCGCAGGCGTTGTAGTCAACTACCAGGGTATCACCGTTGATGCTGACACTAAGATGCGTAAGGCTCTCCGTGAGGCAGGCGTTAAGTACATGGTTATGAAGAATTCTCTCACCGGCAGAGCTTGTGACGAAGTCGGCCTTGGCGATATGAAGCAGTACCTCACCGGTATGACCGCTATCGCTATCGGAACAACAGATCCTGTTGCTCCCGCGAAGGTTCTCAAGGAGTACGCAGAGAAGATCGAGTCTTTCCAGATCCTCGCTGGTTACCTTGATGGCGCAGTAGTTGACGCAAACACCGTTAACACTCTCGCTGACATTCCTTCCAAAGAAGTTCTCATTGCAAAGCTCCTCGGAAGCATCAAGAGCCCCCTTTACGGCTTCGCTTATGCTATCCAGGCAATCGTCGACAAGGACGGAGAGGCTGCTCCCGCAGCAGAGGAAGCACCCGCAGCAGAGGCTGCAGCAGAATAATTTCTGCAAACACTTACCGACAAAGATCGGTAGCTTAATTTCAGCGTGAAACACGCAAACAAAAAACAAAAAAATTTAATTTAATTCCGTTTAAGGAGGAATACGAAAATGGCATCCGAAAAGATTACAAACATTCTTGAAGAGATCAAGTCTCTTACTATTATCGAGCTCGCTGACCTTGTAAAGGCAGTTGAGGAGGAATTTGGCGTATCCGCAGCAGCTCCCGTAGGTGTAGTTGCAGCAGCAGCTCCCGCAGCAGCAGCTGAGGAGAAGACCGAGTTCGACGTTATTCTTAAGTCCGCTGGCGCAAGCAAGCTCAACGTTATCAAGGTAGTTCGTGAGCTTACCGGTCTTGGTCTTAAGGACGCTAAGGACCTCGTTGAGAGTGCTCCTAAGGCTCTTAAGGAAGGCGTTGCTAAGGACGAGGCTGAGGCTGTTAAGAAGGCTCTCGAAGAGGCTGGCGCTGAGGTTGAGGTTAAGTAATTTAACCCCAATTGCACAAAGCAAAAAAATAGGACTGCTCAATCGAGCAGTCCTATTTTTTTATTCTTCTTCGGCTTCTTCTCTGCCGTTCTGTCTTTGCGCCTTGAGCATCATATCCTTGACCTTCATAAGTCGAGTGGTATTTCCTCGCTCGTTCTCGTCAAGCTTCATCTTTATGCTCTTTATTGCCGCAAGGTACTGGGGCATCATAATATACTCCAGAGCGTTTACGCGTCTGCGGGTCTTTTCGATCTCCTCAGCCAAAAGCTGAGCCTTTTTTTCAAGCTCTGCCATTCGCAACAGATCCTCAAGAATTCCGTTAAGCTCCCTGAGTGAATTGTCAAGCTCACCCGAGGTAAAGGCAAGACCGTAGTTGAAGCTTTCAGCCACAGCTCCTCCCTCACCCGAAGCTACGCTGCAAAATTCAGGAACGGTAACGCTCATCATATTTTTATAAGAAACCTCAAGCTTGCCCTCCTTCTTGGGAGATATCAAAGCTTCCTCTATCATTGCAGGATTTCCCGACGCGCTTGCCACCGAAAAACCGCGGTAGTACGCGTCAAGAGCCGCCTCAACTCTCTGTCGAAGCGCCTTGTCCTCGCGCACCACCTCAAGAAACTGCTTCATAAGCTCGTCGCGCTTATCCTTCAGCAGCTTGTGTCCTCGGCGAGCGGTGGTATATCTGCCCTGAAGCTTTTTCATCTCCATTCGGGTAGGATTTACTCTTATCTCTGCCATCTTATCCGACCTTTCGTTTCATAGTACGGATCAATTTCCGCGCCAGTACTTTTCTATAAGCTCGGGCTTGATACGCTTCATCTCGCTCTTGGGGAGTATTCCAAGAAGCTCCCAACCAAGGTCAAGGGTCTCCTCGATGCTACGGTTATCGTAGAATCCCTGATTGATATATCTTGCCTCAAACTCGTCGGCAAACTTCGCGTAAAGTCTGTCCATAGGCGTAAGAGCCGCCTCACCGAGAACCACCATAAGCTCCTTCGCTTCTTTTCCACGAGCGTAGCTGGAGAATATCTGGTTCATAGTTCCCGCGTGGTCCTCACGGGTCTTGCCGTCGCCAATGCCCTTATCCTTAAGTCTTGACAGCGAAGGAAGAACGTCTACTGGAGGCATATATCCCTTTCTGTACATCTCACGGGAGAGAATTATCTGTCCCTCCGTGATGTATCCCGTAAGGTCGGGAATGGGGTGGGTCTTGTCGTCCTCGGGCATAGTCAGTATCGGAATCATAGTGATGGAGCCCTCGGATCCCATCTTTCTTCCCGCTCTTTCATACATAGTCGCAAGGTCGGTGTAAAGGTAGCCGGGATATCCGCGTCTGCCGGGAACCTCCTTACGAGCCGCCGATACCTCACGAAGAGCCTCGGCATAGTTCGTAATGTCGGTCATAATGACCAGAACGTGCATATCGCACTCAAATGCCAGATACTCCGCCGCTGTCAGCGCCATACGGGGAGTGGATATTCTCTCGATAGCGGGGTCGGATGCAAGGTTTACGAACATTACGGTTCGGTCGATAGCACCCGTCTTCTTGAAGTCGGATATAAAGAAATCCGCCTCCTCAAAGGTGATACCGATAGCGGCAAATACGACCGCAAACTTGGAATCCGAATTGCGGACCTTTGCCTGTCTTGCTATCTGCGAAGCAAGATTAGCGTGAGGAAGTCCCGAGCCCGAAAAGATGGGCAGCTTCTGTCCTCTTACCAGCGTGTTAAGTCCGTCTATGGTGGACACTCCCGTCTGAATAAACTCAGAGGGATAGTAGCGCGCCGCGGGATTTATGGGAGTTCCGTTTATATCAAGGCTCTTTTCGGGAATAAGCTTTGCGCCGTCATCAATGGGCTCGCCCATTCCGTTAAATACTCGACCGAGCATATTCTCGGATACGGGAAGCTCAACACCGTGACCGGTAAAGCGCACCTTACTGTGAGCAAGATTAAGACCTGCGCTGGACTCGAAAAGCTGCACCAGCACGTCTCTGCCGTTTACCTCAAGCACACGGCAACGGCGCACGTCGCCGTTTGGAAGCTCTA
This sequence comes from Eubacteriales bacterium, assembly GCA_045632105.1. GTDB lineage: Bacteria > Bacillota > Clostridia > Oscillospirales > CAG-272 > HGM12713. The sequence goes on from JAZQVZ010000009.1 coordinate 6,105, forward strand.
TCTCGCCAAGCTCGTCGTACTTAACGCCCTCGACCTGCTTTACAAGCATAAGAGGACCTGCAACCTCTTCGATAGTTCTGTATTCTCTTATCATTTTGCAGTCCTCCTTTAAGCCTTAGCCGCCGCAACCAGAGCGTCAAGCTCTGCCGACAGCTGCTCGTCTATCTCACGGTATACTCTCTTGTAATCTGCAAAGGGCACCGATTTTGCGCGTCCTATTCTCTCTCTTACGGGAAGCGTGGATATCTTTTCAATATCCGCGCCCTCGGATACGGCCTTGCTCGCCTTGTCACCGAAGGAGAATATCAGCTCGATAAGAGCCGCCTGCTTCTCAAGCTCGGTGTAGCTGTCGTTTTCGTCAAAGGCTATCTGCTGCAGGAAGTCCTCACGAATAGACTGCGCAAGCTCAAGCTTCATTCTGTCCTCAGCCGAAAGAGCATCCATACCTACGAGCTTCACGATCTCCTGAAGGTCGTTCTCCTCCTGAAGAATCTTGAGAAGTCTTGCGGTGTTTTCCATCCAGCTCTTGGATACGTTCTGGGAGAACCAATCACTAAGTCTGTCGCGGTAGAGCGAATAGGAATTAAGCCAGTTTATTGCAGGGAAATGACGTCTGTAAGCAAGCGACGCGTCAAGTCCCCAGAATACCTTTACTATGCGGAGAGTAGCCTGAGTAACAGGCTCGGAAATATCTCCACCCTGAGGAGATACAGCGCCGATAGCCGACAGCGCTCCCTGACGCTCATCGGAGCCAAGGCATACTACCTTACCCGCTCTCTCGTAGAACTGAGCAAGACGGCTGGTAAGATATGCGGGATATCCCTCTTCACCGGGCATTTCCTCAAGACGACCCGACATCTCACGAAGAGCCTCTGCCCAACGGGAGGTGGAGTCTGCAATTACCGCCACCGAGTAACCCATATCACGGTAGTATTCCGCAATGGTGATACCCGTGTATATAGAAGCCTCACGCGCCGCAACAGGCATATCAGAGGTGTTTGCGATAAGCACGGTCCTCTCCATCAGCGACTTACCCGTACGGGGGTCGATAAGCTCGGGGAACTCACGAAGAACGTCGGTCATCTCGTTTCCACGCTCTCCGCAGCCGATATATACCACAAGGTCAACGTCACTCCACTTAGCCAGCTGATGCTGTACAACGGTCTTACCCGAGCCGAAGGGGCCGGGAACACAGGCTGTACCGCCCTTTGCTATGGGGAACAGAGCGTCGATAACTCTCTGACCCGATATCATAGGCTCGGCGGGAGGAAGCTTGCGAGCATAGGGACGGGATACACGAACAGGCCACTTCTGGATAAGCGTGATATCCTCCATAGTGCCGTCGTCAAGCTTTATCTTACCTATACGCTCGGTAACCTTAAAGTCACCCGAGCGAAGCTCTACTACGGTTCCCGACATACCGGGAGCCACCATTATTTTATGGGTAATTACCTCGGTCTCCTGAACCGTACCCAAAACGTCGCCTGCCTTGACTCTGTCGCCAAACTCATGCGCCGCCTCAAAATGCCATACCTTCTCTCTGTCAAGAGCGGGCTCGTCGATGCCCTTGGTTATGTTAGCGCCGCAACGCAATCTCATCGCCTCAAGAGGACGCTGAATTCCGTCGTATATATTAGTAAGAAGTCCGGGGCCAAGCTCTACCGAAAGAGGCGCTCCCGTGGACACTACCCTGTCGCCTCTTCCAAGTCCCGCAGTTTCCTCGTAGACCTGAATAGACGCCTTGTCACCGTGCATCTCGATTATCTCTCCGATAAGACGCTTTTCTCCAACTCTTACCACGTCAAACATATTGGCTTCGCGCATACCCTCTGCAATTACCAGAGGCCCCGAAACCTTCAGTATCTTTCCTTCAACCATTTTTTCCTCCAAACGCCGTCGGCGTTATTAGATTTATTCTTCGTTCTTGAACAGTATATCCGCGCCTACCGCACGCTCGACTGCGCTCTTGATATTCGCCATTCCGTAGCCCGTGCTGCCCTTAGCGCCGGGGATAACGGTGATAGCAGGAAGGGGCGCGTCCTTATATCGCGCTATATCCTCCTCTATCGAAAGAGCCAGATCCTCAGTTATAAATAGCGCCGCATACTCGCCCGACGCCACGAGGGTATGCAGCTTCTCCGCCGCATCCGCGCTCTCGTTTGCCTCGTGTACGGCAAAGCCGAGTGCCATAAACCCAAGGACGCTGTCGCGGTCACCGATAATTCCTATCTTATACATAGCATTCCCTCAACCTTTCGCGAATAATCTCCGAGGAAAGCCCGGCTTCCTTACCTGCAAGAAGAATTCTTACGTTCTTTACCTGATACTCAAGAGCCGATATATAACCGATAGCCACCTCTGCGCCAAAGGGAGCGAAGCGCGCATTACGGGCAATGCCCATCCATATATCCTCTGCTCTCTTCTCAATATCCCCAAGAGAAGCCTCCTCGGCTACAAGCGGGGACAATGACGAGTAAGCACCGTATTCGATCAGCTTAGCAAGACTCTCCGAGCCCTCTCCAAGTGTGCGAACAAGCTCTGCCTTATCAATAGAGCCGCCCTTGATATACGCCTCGTCAAGCAACGCGCCTCCGCGAGCGCCAAGCTTCATACGGATAAGACGGGCGGTAACCGTTATATTGACCAGATCTATTTTTGCAGATACGAGCTGAAGCGCCAGCGGAATTCCGCCTCTCTTAGCCGAATCAAGCATATCTGCAAAAGCCGCTCTGTCTATAATAAAATCTATCTTCTGAGGGTCTGCAGTAGCCGCGAACGCCTCCTCGGCGTCGGGTATTGCCTCTGCCATATTTTCTGGAAAGACCGAATAATCCTTACTCTCATAAGCTCTTCGAGCCTGCTCTACGCTTACGCTTCCAAGCTCCAATAGCATTCTGTCAGCAGATATTCCACGAGCTGTGCACTTTATCAGCGACTTTATATTGTTTGCGTCGTAACCGAATCTAAGAAAGCGTATCGCATCGGCGCATTCCATCGCCGAAAGCTCCTCAAATCCAAGTTTAAGAGCAGACATAAGAGTTTCCTCACGCTGAAAGTGACCGTCACGCCATACCGCCTCGAAGCCAAGCTCGGAAAGCTGAGCCACCACGCTCTCGATGCTCTGGGCGTCTGCCATTCTCGCTATCTGCTCTCTTGACGCTATCCTTGTTTCAAAAGCGCGTATCCTCGCCGAGCTGTACATATATTCGGTTGGATTGTAGCCTTTAGCCATCTTTGTCCGTCAACCTTTCTTCAGGAAAATAAAATTTTTGCCACCTGCGCTTCAAGACGGGGACGAAGAGCGCCCACAATGGCGCTGATGGAGTTATTGATCTCCACACTTCCCACTCTTATCACAAGACCGCCTTCAATGTTTGCGGTATCCTTACAAAGCACCACACGAGAGGGCAGATCGCCAAGATCCTTACCCACTATTCTGCGCTTGAAGTTGTCGATTACCGCCTCACCCAGACGCTCCCTGTCCTTAGCGTTGAGCATTACCTCGTATACTCTCTGCTCTGCGACCGCCTCGTCGCCGTATATCTCCCCTCTGCTCTGCTCTGCCTCCCACTCGGAGGTAAGAGAAGCAGCAAGAAGACCGCCGAGAAGCTCGAGCTTCTCGTTTTGAGGAAGAGCTACAAGCTCGTTTTCTGCTATCTCAAAGGCTCTGTCGATCATATCGCCCTGCGACTTCATCATAATGTTCTTGCGCGCCGATGCCTCGCCCGAGCGAGTACGCAGGATCATTTCCTCTGCACGAGCCTTTGCCTGCGCGTTTGCTTCTGCCGTAAGAGCATCTGCCTTTTCCTTATATTCAGCCGATATTCTCTGGCACTCAGCATCCGCCTCAGCAAGCCTCTCGGCTACCTCGCGTCTTGCCTCATCCAGAATCTTATCGGTTATTTTGCTGAGTCCTGTCATTACGCCTCCCTGCCGTAGATTACGGCATCACAAATTACTTTATTATGCAAAAAGAACGAGAAGAAGCGATACAAGCACCGCGAATATCGCGTAGGTCTCAACGAGAGCCGCAGAGGTGATAGCCTTACCAAGCTCCTTGGGGCGCTTAGCGATAAGAGAGATACCCGAAGCGGCAACTCTGCCCTGCTTTACAGCAGAGAAGAATCCCACGATAGCGATGGGAAGACCTGCAACAAGGAAGTACATACCCTGCGCAACGGTAAGAGTAACGGGCGCGCCGCTGAGAATACCCATCTTGAAAATTATAAGAAACGCGGTAATAAGTCCGTAAATACCCTGAGTTCCGGGAAGAGCCTGAAGGATAAGCGCCTTACCGAACTTAGAGGGATCCTCTACGAGAAGGCCAGCAGCCGACTCACCAACAAGGCCAACGCCCTTTGCGCTTCCCATACCCGAAAGTATAGCCGCAAGAGCCGCGCCCAAGAATGCAAGATTATTACCTGTAAAAATAGTAGCCAAAAATTCACCGAATGACATTTTAAAATTCTCCTTTGAAAGTTTTATATTTTTAATCGTTAGTCTGTTGTGAATATTTTTCAGACGGAACCGCAGGCTCAAAGGGTCTGCCGCCGTCCTCGTAGAATTTACCGAAGAACTCAATATACTGAAGTCTTGAGGTGTGAACGAAGGTTCCAAGCACGTTTATAGCAAGGTTAAGCGTATGTCCTATGAGGAACGCTACCACCAACGCTATAAAGCCTATCACCGTAGGACCTCCCATAGTACCAAGGATGTTTACCACCTGTCCGATTATTCCTGCCGCAAGTCCAAGAGCAAGAATTCTCGAATAGGACAGAAGATCTGCGGCATAGTTTATCAGGTCGTAAAGTCCAAGTAAGCCCTTAAGAAGCTTCATTATGGGATTTTTCTCGGCTCTTCCGTGGGTCAACACTATAAGCGCCACCGCAAAAAGAGTTACCCAAAGTCCCACCGAGGGCATAAGCACTAAAAGTCCAATACCGGCGAAAAGTAACCAATATGCTCCTATATCAAGCAGCGCGTCAAGAACACGTCCGTCGCGGCAAAGCACGAAGAACTGCACCGCCATACCTGCGATAAGATGTACGGCACCCACCGCCAGTGAAATGACAAGGAAGCCCATAGGATTTTGAAGCGGATCAAAGAGAAGCGCCACGTTTGCTCCCGTTCCGCCAAGCAAAGCAAGATTCGGCAGCTGATCCTCGGGAATGCCCATCAAATTTCTCATTATTGCCAAGGGCAGGTCGCCGAAATAGGCTCCAAACAGCACGCCGAATATTATACAGGATATTCCGCAATATCCAAACATCTTAAGAAAGCGCTTCATTCCGTCACCGGGCTTTAAGAAGGTCACCGCCGCAAAGCAAACGAGTGAGAGCAAAAGTCCGTAGCCCGCGTCGGCAAACATAATACCGAAGATTATGAAGTAGAAGATACTCATAATAAACGTGGGGTCGAAGCGTCCGTAAACAGGATAGGAATACATTCCAAGCACCCACTCGAAGTTAGAGGCAAAGCCGTTGTTCTCAAGAAGCACGGGAGGAATATCCTCGCCATCGGGCTCGCTTATCTCGTAAGCGCACTCAAAACCCTCAAGAAAGCTTCTCACCGCCTCCTCACGTCTGACGGGGATCCAGCCCTTTACAAGAGCAACGCTCTCGGTTGATGACAGCTTCTGCATCTGCTCTACCGACACAAGCTCGGTGGCATCGATATCGTAAAGCACCTCCAGAGCGTCAACGCTCACAGCAAGCTCGGAAAGTTTTGCCTTCTGCCTCTCCTCCTCTGCTGTGAGAAGCTTTATCTGGCGGAGAGCTTCTCTTATGCTCTCCGTAGCGGTAGTCTTTACTCCCGCAAAGGTCGATCGCAAAAATCCGTATTCCGCAAGAGTGGAAAGCACCCCTGCCGTATCGGTCTTATGACAGAAATAGACCGCATATATTCCGTTTTTATCCTTTTGAAGTATCTCGGCTATGGCACCCGCGCGGTAAAGCTCTCTGCCGCAGATATCAAGGTCGGTAGCCGCAGGCAGCACGCCAAGAATCACATCGCTGCTGTCGGTTCCCGAAAATCCGAGAGGAAGATCGTAGGCAACGTAGGGCTGGCAGGACGATATATTCGCGCGAAGCTTTGATATCTCCGCCCTGATCTCGTTTATCCTCGCCTCGCCCTCAAGAGCGGCTCTCACCGTTCCTCTGGCTCTCTCCTCGTGACCCTTTGCCACAAAGGCCTCGGTATCTACCTTCATTTTCTGAGCAAAAAGCCCCTTGCTGCGCTTAACTAAGGGATCAAGCAGGTTTATAGCTCGGCTTATGTCCGAAAGACTGCTCTCAAGCTCAAGCCGTCTTTGATCACAGTCAAAGGCTCTGAGCGCAAGCTCATCATCAGCAGTTGCCTCTCGGTCTGTTATCTCAACACATCGCAAGCGTATCAGTTTCTTCATAAGCCCGTCAAGCCCGTCCCTGTGCGCCAGCACGGTCAGCCTTTTCATTTTGCTTACTGACATTGATCGTTTACTCCTGCTATAATAAGTCTTACTGCCTCGCGCATATTAAAATCTGCAGACGAGCGCATAGCCTGCGCCTCGTCATAGGCGCTCTGCTGCGCCGCCGCAAGAGCCGAGTCGGCTCTCTCCTTCGCTATCGCCAGCTTTTCGCCATTTGTACGCGCAGCATCACTCTCTGCTTTCTCACAAAGCCGTTTACCCTCAGCCTCGGCTCTGCGGATTCGAGCCTTTGCCTCTTCGTAGCCGTCGCTCTTTATTTTACGCGCATCGGCCTCGGCTTCTCTTATCTTTTGAATAATTTCCTTTGACAAGATCCTTTGCCTCCGTTTTTGAACATTCTGACCAAAATTTGACAGAAATTATTATTTTTAATTATACCATATATATTATAATTCTTCAAGTATATTTACAAAAAACCAGAGAATTTTTTACAGCTTATCTTGATTTTCACACGCTCTGAATAGCGCCGTCTATCAAGATAATATTCCCCTTTTTCGGGTATTTGACTCCCCTCTTCCCAAACCTGCGAACAATAAGCCTCGGCGGCATCATAAGCTCGGTTTTTGTGTCAAAGATCACCCCTCGCACAAAGGTCATTCTGTCCTCGTTTTTCGCAATCTCGGCGCGTATAAGGAGCGACAGCGCGCCGTTCCCGTGATGTGTTACCTTGATCTTCATTTCATAGACTCTTCGCCCTTCTCCCGAAAAAAGCGTTTCTTTGCAATACTCCTCGCAGTTGTCGGCGACCTTCTTAAGCAGAGCGCTTATTTGGGGATATTCACTAAACACGGGATATTCCATCCTGTACCGAAGGACCTCGTTGCCTCCCTGATAAAGCCTGTTTTTTCTGACAGCATATTCCATAAAAAACCTCCGACGATACTCTCTTTTAAGCATATCGTCGGAGATATAAAAATATTACGTTTAATTAACAGACGTAGTGTCAGGAGAGAACATTCTTCCAACTCGGCTCTTCAGCGCAGGATGCTTCTCAAGTCGGGGATCCTCGGCTATAAGGCTCTTTGCCTCGGCAAACGCCGCGCTCATAAGTCCTGTATCGTCGCAAAGCTCGGCAAGCTTGAAACGGACGCCGCCGCTCTGCCTCATTCTACCCTCCCCCGCAGAGCGAAGAAAGTCACCGGGTCCGCGCATCGCAAGATCCTTTTCGGCAATGCTGTAACCGTCGTAGGAGCCCTTGATAGTCATAAGCCTCTCCTTTGCGCCACCCTCCTCGTTTATAAGCTCGGACACCAGAACACAGTAGGATTTACGGTTGCCGCGTCCTACTCGCCCGCGAAGCTGGTGAAGCTGAGAAAGACCGAATCTCTCGGCATTTTCAACTATCATAAGCGACGCCGCAGGCACGTTAACACCAACCTCGATAACCGTAGTTGATACAAGCACGTCGGTCTTACCCGAAGCAAAATCCTGCATCTTCTTTTCTTTTTCTCGGCTCTTCAGCTTTCCGTGAAGGAAGTCCACGTTAAGCTCAGGCAGAGCCGCTGAAAGCTCCTCGGAGAATTTTACAGCCGACTTCAGTCGAGGCCTCTGACGCTTTTCCTCTCTTATGTCGAGAAGATCAGCGCCCGTAACGATGCTCTCCATAAGAAGATCAGCGCCGTCCTCCTCGCTCTCCTCGCTTTCCTCAACCGCAGGGCAGACCACGTAGACCTGACCCCCCTCGGCTACCTGCTTGCGAATAAAGCCGTTAAGTCTTTCACGATAGCTCTCGTCCACCACAAAGGTGTCCACTCTCTGACGTCCGGGAGGTATCTCGTCGATAGTAGATATATCAAGGTCACCGTAAAGAGCCAACGCCAGGGAACGCGGAATAGGGGTCGCGCTCATTACCAAAACGTGCGCCATAGCGTTCTTTTTAGCAAGAGCCGCCCTCTGGTCAACGCCAAATCGGTGCTGCTCGTCAACCACGGCAAGTCCCAGAGAATAGAAATCCACTCCCTCGGATATCAGCGCCTGCGTACCAACCACCACGTCTATCCTGTCCTCGCCCTCGGATGAAAGCGCAGCATATATTTTTCTCTTTTCTGTGGCAGAGGTCGCTCCTATCAGCAAAGCAGAGCGAAGCCCAAGGGCAGAAAATATTCCCTCAAGAGTTTCATAGTGCTGTCGCGCAAGTATTTCGGTAGGCGCCATAAGAGCCGCCTGATGTCCGCTCTGCACGGCAAAAAGCATTGCCGCCGCGGCGCAGACAGTCTTTCCGCTTCCAACGTCGCCCACTACCATTCGGCTCATAGCTCTGTCACGCGCCATATCGCTTCTTATCTCTTCTATTACCCTGCTCTGAGCCCCCGTAAGCTTATAAGGCAGGATGCGCTCAAGAGGAGCCGCATCGCCCTCGGTACAAGGAAATGCAGGGGCGCGTCGGCTCTCGGCTCCCGCCATTGAAAGCCCCAACGCGAACTCAAAAAATTCATCAAATATCAGTCTCTTCTTCGCCGATGCAAGAGCCACAAAGTTCTCGGGAAAATGTATATTTCTCAAGGCGTAAGAGCGCAAACAAAGGGTATATTTCCTACGGATATCCTCGGGCAGAGGATCCTCACCCTCGCCTCCTATAGAAGCGAGTACCATAGCCGAGCGCATATCCTTGGCTATCTGCTTCTGGCTTATCCCCTCGGTCAGGGGATACACGGGCATCAACGAAGGAAGCTCTGTCTCCTCGCTCCACGGCTCAAAGGCAGGTGAGCTCATACAGTATTTGCCCGCCTTCTTCTCTATTCTACCGTAAAATCTAAATGTGCTTCCGAGGGTAAAAACGTCTCTCAGATACTCCTGATTGAAAAATGTTATCTCACAGGTAGCGCTATCGTCATAGGCGCGAAGCTTTGTAAGGGTCATTCTGCCCTTTATTCTTACGCTCTTGGGCTGAGTGCCCACCGTAAGTATGTAAGCCGCCTTGGATATGCCGTCGCTCTCCTCGATAAGCTTGATATTTCCTCTGTCCTCGTAGCCACGGGGATAGTGGCAGAGCAGATCTTCCACGTTTTCCACGCCCATAGCCGCATAACGCGCCGCTCTCGCCGCGCCCACACCATATAGCTTTTTAATATCTGTGCTATGCGTCCTCATTCTGCCCTCCCGTAAAATCTTTTTTATATTATACACCACATAAACAAGCTATGTCAAGGAGATTTACTCACAAATAGCCCTATCTCGCCTTTGTTATATTTTACGAAAAATCATATTCGACGCTTTTTGTTCTTGACAAGAGCGGCTATGTGTTGTATAATGTAGAATAGGATAAATATTATTATGCGAACCGGAGGTTAGCAATGAAAAAGATATTAGCACTTATGTTGGCGGCACTTTTGATATTCTGTATGTTCGCCTGCTCAGATCGTGATACTACCGAAATCGACGAAGAAGAAGAGGTAGGCAACGAAAACTCGATAACCGTTAAGAGCGGAAAATTCGTATACGAGTCCAACGCCGACGGTGATTATGAAATAGTTGAATACATTCCCGCAAGCGTAGATGTGATCGACCTCCTTGAGCTTCCCACGGCTACCGAGGACGGAAGAGAGATAATCGGAATTGCCGACGAGGCATTTAAGGCAAACCTTACTATAAAGGCTGTAAAGATTCCCGAAACCTATGTAAACATTGGAAACTATGCATTCTATGGATGCGAGAACCTTGTAAGCGTTACTATGACCGATAGCGTTAAGACGATCGGTGCGTACTGCTTCGCAGAATGTGGCAAGCTTTCCGGCGTTACACTTTCCAAGTCTGTCACCAAGATAGACGAAGGAACCTTCAAGAACTGTGCTTCTCTCGCTACTCTCGCTCTTTCCAACAAGACCGAGCAGATCTGCGACGGCGCATTCTTCGGCTGCAAAAAGCTTGCGGCTCTCGAGCTTACCGAAAACCTCAAGAAGATAACCAAGAACGCATTCTACGGCTGTGACGCTCTTACCTACACGGTAGACGGCAACGCTAAGTATCTTGGAAACGCTGAGAACCCCTACCTTGTTCTCGTAAGCGCACTTGACCTCAACATTGAGGAATGCACTGTTAACGAGGCTACCGTTGTTGTCGCAGACAACGCTTTTGCTAACTGCATCTATCTTGAATCTCTCACTCTTGGCGCAAAGGTAAAGAACATTACCAATGCTGCAATATCGAACTGCGAGGCTCTCGAGCTTAACGAATATGAGAACGCTCTCTATCTCGGAACTGCTGAGAACCCCTATATGGTTCTCGTATCCGTTATCAACGTTTCTCATGAGAACCTCAAGCTCCACGCTGACACAGCTATCATAACCGCAGGAGCATTTGAGCACTGCCTTAAGCTGAAGGCTATCAGCTACGAAAAGTCCACCGAGGACTGGAACAACATCATCAAGGCTGAGAGCTGGGCACACAAGCTTAACATAACCGTTGTATGCCACGGCGACGATGCAGAATAATTAAACAAAAAACAAGGCGCACGTAAAACGTGCGCCTTAATTTTATTTTAAAAATACAAGCTCGCTCTGCTTGATGCCAAGTATTGCCGAAAGATCGTATCTGTGAGGATGAAATTCCACGCTCACAGCTCCGTTCTCCTCGGTGGTATGCAGGGACATATATCTGTCAGCGGCGATTCCCTCCCACTCTATCATCTCCTTGGAGATGCAGACAGGCAGATGGCAATTAAAGCCGACGTTCACAAGCGCCGACCCGGCTCTTGAGCTTATATAAATTCTCGCCTCTCTGTCGGGGGCGTTTTTTCTTGCCGATGAAAGCATCGTAAACAGAAATGCGGTAAGCAATGGCAGATCGGTGTTACTATATTCACCCTCGGCTATCTCGACCTCCACAGGACAACCGGTGAAAAGTGACACCCTGTGGCATTGCTCCAGGATCACCCTGCTCTGCTCCTCGGCGCTCTTTGCTCTCTTAAGCCTATCCATACCGTAAAAGCAACGCTTGATATCTCTGCAAAATCTCGAGAAGGGCTCCTCAAGGAGCATTATCTCCCTTGATATACGAGCGCGCTTTACGTCGGCATAGCAGGAGCATTCAAACATTTCCTGGGCGCCGCAAAGCTTTATAAGTCTGTACAGCGAGCGTGCGCTCATATCGAACATGAACACCGCGCAAAGCGATGACGAGGGAAATATCGACGGAGATATCACTATACTCCGCTCGCCGTCATCAACCACCAAAAGCTTGTCGGTGTAGCTTCTTGCAAACTCGTATATTTCCACTCTCTTGCATAAGGGCAGAGCCAGAAGATCTCTGTCCTCACCGCCAAAGCATTCACTATTTATTATAACCGAAGGCGAGGAGCGGAAGGATATCAATCCCTGTGAGCAGATAAACCTTCTGCCCATCGCCTTCTGACGTGAATAAGCACTCACTTCTAACTCCTTTTATAAGCTTGAATACATTTTGTAAAGCTCGCTGTAAATTCCACCCTTTTCAAGAAGCTCACCATGCTTACCCTCCTCGGCTATGCCGTTCTCGGTTATAACAAGTATGCGGTCGGCATTTCTTATGGTGGTAAGTCTGTGAGCAATAGTAAAGGTGGTTCTTCCCTTTGCCAACGCTTCAAGCGACTGCTGAACTATACGCTCGCTCTCGTTGTCAAGAGCGCTGGTCGCTTCGTCAAGAATAAGTATGGGGGGGTTCTTAAGAAATACTCGAGCAATAGAAATTCTCTGCTTCTGACCGCCCGACAGCTTCATTCCACGCTCACCAACGTAGGTGTCATATCCCTCGGGAAGAGCCTCGATAAATTCAGCCGCGCCCGCAAGACGAGCCGCCTCTCTTATCTCCTCGTCGGTAGCTCCTATCCTTCCGTAGGCAATATTTTCACGAATGCTGCCCGAGAAAAGGTAAACGTCCTGAGCAACCACGCCGATATTTCCTCTGAGCGAGTCAAGAGTAACTCTCTTTATATCCTTACCGTCGATAAATATACTACCCTCGGTAGCGTCATAAAATCTCGGTATAAGCGAGCAAAGAGTAGTCTTTCCGCCGCCCGATGGGCCCACAAGAGCAATATTCTCACCGGGTCTTACGTGAAGATCCATGTTCTCGATGATATTTTTGCCGTTGCTTTCATAATGGAAGGAAACACCTTCAAATCTGATCTCACCGCGAACCTCGGTCAGCTCCTCGGCATCAATGCAATTCTCGATATCGGGCTCCATATCCATTACCTCACAGAAGCGCTCGATACCCGTAATTCCACGCTGGAACTGCTCGGTAAACTCAACTATACGTCGAACCGAGGTTATAAGAGTGCCCACGAACAAGAGATACGCCGCATAGTCGGCAACGCTGATGCCCGAGGTAACGCCTCCGTCACCGTAAAGCAGGAAGAGCGCGCCCACAACAACCACCACGATATACATAAAGCCTTCGCAAAGTCGAGTAGATGACTGGAAGCTTGCCATTATGTAATATACCGTGCTCTTAATAGACAGGAATTTTTTATTGCCCTTATCGAACTTCTCCTCCTCTACCTTCTCGTTGGCAAAGGATTTGACCACGCGAATACCAAGCAAGCTATCCTCTATCTGGGAATTAAGCTCACCTACCTGCTTTCGCGACTCGCGGAAGCCAAGCTTCATCTTATTTCTAAAGATACCGAGAACCGCTATCATAGGAGGAACACAAGCAAATACTATAAGCGTCAGCCAAGGATTTATGCCGCAAAGCAATATGAACGAGCAGATTATTTTGATACCCGCAATAAAGAACTCCTCGGGACAGTGGTGAGCAAATTCGGTAACGTCGAAAAGGTCGCTTGTTATTCTCGACATCAGCGTACCCACCTTAGTGTTGTCATAATAGGAAAAGGACAGCTTCTGCAAGTGTGCAAAAAAGTCTCTTCGCATATCGGTCTCAAGACGGGTTCCCATTATGTGACCCATAGACGCCATATAATAATTCGCCAGAGTGTCTATGATCCTCAGTACCAGATAAAGAATTCCGCAACGGAGTATCAGCTCAAGGGTCAACGACATAGGCTCCGCCATTGCGGCTCCGGTTATCTCTCTTACTATCATAGGAAGCACCAGCTCGCAAACGGTAGTCAGCGCCGCGCAAAACAGATCGAGAATAAGTATTCCCTTGTATTTCTTATAATAAGGCAAAAATCTTCTTAAAAAATAAGATTTGCCCTTTTTGTTTTCCTTCATTAAAAACCTCTCTTATAATAGAAAATTATCCGACGAAACATAATTCCGTCGGATAATCATTTTTATTAGTCAACTATCTCGTCGGTAAGAATATTACCCTCGTTATCATTAAAGATAACTCTCTTCCTGCCACCATCGCTAAGAACCAATCCGCAACCGATGAACTTGTTGCCGTTCTCCTTGTCAAAGATAGGCTCAGAGCCTACTATGGCAGTACAGGGCTGACCCAGATGGTCAAAGGTCGAGCCTACGGGCTGTATGCTCATTTTGTGGTGATGACCGTGGAGCATAAGATCGGGTTTTACGTACTCGCGAAGCAATCTTGCCCACTCGCCGTATATCTCCTGCTCGATATTAAAGGGTTCTCTGTCTATACGGGTAAAGTTGATATGTGTTATGATAAGCTTATGCTTTACGCCCTCTGCCGCATATTCCTTATCGGCATTGTCAATAAGCTCCTTGATATACTCGGTCTCTTCCTCTCTGAACTGATGGAAGCAGATAGTTCCGCCGTACTCCTCGTGCTCGTCGACCTTGTCCTCGCCGCAGTCAAGAAGCAGACCCCAGACACAGCCAACACGGAAGGAATAATAGGTCTTTCCGTTGAGAGTGGGAATGTAGTTGGGCATATCCTCGGCGTGGATTCCACGGGTGTCGTGGTTTCCTCTGCCGAAAACAACAGGACACTGACCGCCTGTGATACCTGCCGAGATCTCACAGATAGCGTTGAAGTTCTTTATATCTCCGCTGTGGTTGGGAATATCTCCGTTAAGGATAAGGAGATCTATCTCCTCACCGAAAATGCTGCCAGCCGCTACGGGCTCTGCCACCATATTGTGAGCATCCGCCACGTGATATACCTTTATATCTCCACCGTCCTTAACAGGTCTGAACTTAACGGTCAGCTCTCTTTCAGCCTCGCTCTTGGGGAAATAGGGGCAGCGCTCTATCATCTTCTTGTAGACGACGGTGTACTCTCCTGCCGCATCAAGAACGCTCATGGGAAGCTCTACCTTGTGCATATTGGTGTTGGAGCGAAGAATACCGTTGCAATGATCGTAATAGGTCTTATCGCCTACCTTGACCCACATTATTACCTCTGCAGAAAAGGGTACGAAAATGTTGTACTTATTGCCAACGGCAAAGACCGTGGGGTATGTCAGCATATATTCGGGAAGCATAGTTCACCCTCCTTATAATTTACTGTTTTTATTATAGCACATATTTCTGCGCTTTTCAATGATTTTATAAATAAAAAGGCTGTTTTACAAGGAAAACAGCCTTTAAAATTACATATTTTCTTCTTTCTTTCTGCTCTTGTGTACCAAAAGCTTCCACGCCTCGTCTCTTGCGCTGACCTTCTCTTCGGGCTTGATCTCTCCTGCCTTCTCCAAGGCTATCTTAGTGAGAAGAGGACCAACGATCTCGTAGATAAGAACTGCAAAGAGGGTGATGTTTGCGACTATTCCGCCAACCACGCCAAGCGCCTTTGCCTTGATAGCCATACCAAGAGCAACACCTGCCTGAGGAAGAAGGGTTATTCCGAGATACTTTACGATATTCTTGTCGCATCCGGTTGCCTTTGCGCTGACGCAAGATCCGCTGTACTTACCGAGAGAACGGAAAAGAATATAAACCACACCGATAAGAACTATTGTCCAGTCGGTGAATACCGAAAGCTTAAGCTCCGCGCCGCTGAGCACGAAGAACAGAACCAACAGGGGCGCCGACCATCTCTCTACTCTCTCCATAAGCTCCTCGGAGAAATCGCACTCGTTGCAAAATACGGTTCCCAGCATCATACAAACCAGAAGCGAGGAGAATGCTACGTGAACTCCAAATATCTCGAACTTCATCATAGAAAGCGCTACGGTCACGAAAATAAACGCAACCGACATGGAAAGACGCTTGGAGCGAGAATGGAAGAACTTCTCAGAAAAGGTGTAAAGGAAGCCCATAAGTGCGCCAAGACCCAGCGAGAGGATAACCTCAAGCAGAGGCTCTACAACAATAGAAAGAACGTCTGCTCTGCCCGATATGAGCGCCTTGGATATACCGAAGGATATTGCAAAGATAACCAGACCCACAGCGTCGTCAAGAGCAACTATGGGAAGAAGGATGTCGGTCAGAGGTCCCTTAGCCTTGTACTGACGAACGACCATCAGGGTTGCCGCAGGAGCGGTTGCCGATGCTACTGCTCCGAGGACGATCGCCGAAGGGAGAGGAAGCTTGTCGGGCATAAGAAAATGAAGTCCGATAAGAGCCGCGTCAACCAGAAGGGTTGCAACTACTGCCTGGAAGATACCGATAATAGTCGCCTGCTTACCGGTCTTCTTAAGCTGACTGAGTCTGAACTCGTTTCCTATGGAAAACGCGATAAATCCAAGAGCAACGTCTGCGATAAGCGAGAAGCTCTCGACGTGCTCCATGCTGTTAAACCCAACACCCTCTATTCCGAGAGCGCCCAGCACGTAGGGTCCCACCAGAATTCCCGCAACAAGATAAGCGGTAACGGCAGGAAGCTTTAAAACCTTTGCAAGTCTTGAGAGCATAAGGCCCGCAAATATTGCAATGGATAATGTAAGTAAGATCTGCATTATTTTTCTCCTATTATATAATCAAAAAATCCAACGGAAAAGATTATAGCACTATCTATCCATAAAGTCAATACTATTTATAAAAAAGTAAAAATTCTCTTGCATAAAGAAAAAGTTTGTGGTATAATCATCCCGTTATAATAGAAAAGGAGGATAAGGCAATGCGCGTTCAAAGAGCAAATTATATAACGAATTTCCTTTTTCCCTGTATTTATTTCTCACTTATCACAGGTGCGGTCACCGCCCTTATCGCATTTGCGCTGAAGATATTGGCTAACGTCGTAATATCTCTTTCGGGCAACGTATATTCGGCAGTTCGCATCTCCCCTATATATCTCCCTCTGTTAGTAGCCGGCGCGGCGCTTCTTGGACTTTTAGCCGCTCTTCTACTCACCTTCGCTCCCGAATGTAAGGGCGGAGGAATTCCCGCCGCCGTTGCTGCTCTTCGTGGAATTACGGTATTCAACTGGCTGAAGACGTTGATAGTTCTTCCCATATCCGCTCTTATCACCTTCCTTTGCGGGGTGCCTCTCGGTAATGAGGGACCCACCGTGCAGATAGGTACTGCAGTAGGACTTGGAACGGTAAGAACTCTCGGTAGCCGAAACAAGAGAGGCTGGAGCAGATATATTATGACAGGAGGCGCCAGCGCAGGCTTTGCCTGTGCTACGGGAGCACCGCTGTCGGGTATTCTCTTCGCACTTGAGGAGGCTCACAAAAAACTTTCTCCCCTTTTCTTTACCGTGGCTTCTCTGTCTGTGCTGTCGAGCGCAGTAACAACGAGAATTCTTTCGAGTCTTACCCATATCTCCCCCAAGCTCTTCCATATACCCACAATACCCACCCTCGGCCTTGAATCGATATGGGCTGCCGCAATAGTAGGACTTGTATGCGGTCTTTGCGCTCTTCTCTTCACCAAAACATATTTACGGTGCAATGAAATTATAAATCAAAAGCTCAAAAAGCTTCCCTTTATGGTCAAGCTCCCCGTAATATTTGCCGCTACGTCGGTGGTCGGATTCCTCTGCGCAGAAATGCTGGGCTCGGGACATTTGCTAATAGAGGAGCTTATCGAGGGTCACGGAGTATGGTATATGCTCATTATCATATTCATTGTAAGAGCTATATTTATGATGATCGCCAACACCGCAGGTGTTACGGGAGGTATCTTCCTTCCCACCATCTCCTTCGGAGCAATTCTCGGTACCCTTTGCGCAGACGGTCTGATAGCCCTTGGTGCTATCGGCGCTGAGCACAGAGTATTTCTTATCATAGCAGGTATGGCAGCCTTCCTGGGAGCTGCATCCAAGGTGCCGATAACCGCCTGTATCTTCGCAATCGAGGCGCTCTGCGGAATAAGCAACATTCTTCCCATTATGATCGCCGTAACCACGGGATTCCTTGTAATAGAAGCATCGAGAATGGACGACTTCAGCGCGACCGTTATCCACACCATAAAGAAAAGAGCCACCGCAGGAAAGACGCTTTACACTATCGAAGTGCCGCTTACCGTACACAAGGGCGTATTTATCGTAGGCAAGGAGCCCCGCGACGTTCTGTGGCCTCAGAACTGTGTGGTAGTTTCCACCGAGAAGATCGATTCCCACTCAAAGCTTGCAGGCTTTAACCCGGGCGACGTTCTCCACGTTCACTATACCACCTATGACCCAATAGTCACCGCCGACGAGCTTGAAGCTCTGGTAGGCGACCAAAGCGAGGATATCGATAAGATAATGCGTCCTCAGTAAATAATAATAATCGTAGAGGTCGACATCCTCTGCGACCCGAAATATCATAAACAAAAATCCCACAGACCAATAAAATGGTCTGTGGGATTTTTTATTTTAAGCGTTTTCCTTCTTGTATGCTTCAACTATCTTTGCAGCAATGTTTCCGGGAACTGTGTCGTAACCGGTAACGTTGAACTCAAAGCTTCCTCTGCCCTGAGTCATTGCGCGAAGAGCGATAGGATACTCAACAAGCTCTGCCTTGGGAGCAACAGCGTGAACTACGGTGTAGCCCTTCTTTGCAGCGGGATCCATACCCATAACCGCGCCGCGGCGCTTGTTAAGGTCACCCATAACGTCACCAACGAGAGAATCGGGAACGGTAATGTCCATATCTCCAACAGGCTCAAGAAGAACGGGAGCAGCCTGCTCAAGGCACTTCTTGTAAGCGATGCTTGCAGCGGTCTTGAAGGAGATTTCATCCGAGTCAACGTCGTGGTAGGAGCCGTCGTAAAGATCAGCCGCAAGACCAACCATGGGGAATCCTGCAACGCCCTTTGTCATAGCGTCCTGAAGACCCTTTTCAACTGCGGGATAGAAGTTCTTGGGAACGGTTCCGCCAACAACGGATACGCTGAACTCAAGTCCCTCGCTCTCTGCGGGAGCAAAGCGGATCTTAACGTGACCGTACTGACCCGAGCCACCGTTCTGCTTCTTGTGCTTACCTTCAACGTCAACTCTCTTGGTTATCTTCTCACGATAAGCCATCTTGGGAACGTCGAAGTTTACGTTTACGCCGAAGCGGTTCTTAAGCTTTGCGCTAAGAACTGCAAGGTGCATATCTCCAAGTCCCGAGATAAGCATCTGCTTGGTTTCGGGATTGTTCTCATACTTAAGTGTCAGATCCTCCTCGAGCATCTTTGCAATACTCTGGGAGATCTTGCCCTCGTCCTTTGCAGTAGCGGGAGCCATTGCTCTGGTATAGTAGGGGTTGGGGTAGGAAACGGGAGCGTACTTGAACTCCTTGTTCCATGTAAGAGTATCGTTGGTGTTGGTGCTCGAAAGCTTTGCTACCATACCGATATCTCCACAAGCCAGCTCGTCGACCTCGGTCTGCTTCTTGCCGCTCATTACGTAGATGTGCGCAAGCTTCTCGCCGTCGCCGGTGGTGTTGTTCTTCATCATAATATCGCGCTTAACGGTACCGCTCATTACCTTGAAGTAGGACATCTTTCCTACGAAGGGGTCAGCAACAGTCTTGAACACGAACAGAGAGGGCTCGCCCTCAACGTTGATCTCAAGGTCGCTTCCGTCCTCAAGCATTTCAACCTTCTTAGCGGTGTGTCTGGGGAAGGATTCGGTAATTTTGTCGAGCATAGTCCATACGCCCCAGAGCTTAGTAGCAGCTCCGCAGAATACGGGAACGATGTCACCGTGAATGATACCCTCGTGAACAGCGTTGATAGCCTCCATATGAGTTATATCCTCGCCGCCGAAGTACTTCTCCATAAGATCCTCATCGGTACTTGCAACCGCTTCCATAAGCATATCACGGAACTTTGCAACCGCTTCCTTGGATTCCTCGGGAATAAGCTCTACGCTGTGTCTTCCGTTGTCGTCGAATACGTGAGCGGTCTGGTCGATAAGGTCGATACAACCGGTAACCTCACCGTTCTTTACCATAGGAATGGTAAGAGGACAGATGTGCTTACCAAAGGTAGCGTGCAGATCGTCAAGCACGCGTGCGAAACGCGCGTCGTTATCGTCGAACTTGTTGATAAAGAATGCTCTGGGCAGACCTGCAGCCTCAGCGTAGTTCCACGCCAGCTCAGTTCCTATCTCGATTCCTGCCTTACCGTCAACAACAATGATAGCGCTGTCGGCAACGCGGAGAGCCTGCTTTACCTCACCCACGAAATCAAGGTATCCGGGGGTGTCAAGAAGATTTATCTTTGTGTCCTTCCATGTCATATTGAGAAGCGAGGTGGAAAGAGAGAAGCCTCTCTTGGTCTCCTCAGCGTCATAGTCCGAAACGGTGTTTCCGTCAGCTACCTTACCAAGACGGTCGGTTCCTCCTGTAATATATATCATCGCTTCAGCAAGCGAGGTCTTTCCGCAACCTCCGTGTCCGAGCAATGCAACGTTTCTGATTTGTTTGGTGTCTACAAAAGCCATGGGATGTTCCTTCCTCCCCCCGCTCCTGCGGAAGGATAATAAAATTATTTTTAACAAGTTATCCAATTTTTATTGGATAAAACCCGTTTTATTGGTTCTTTTTAACAAACCTTTCCTTTATTATACAACATCTCTTTAGTTTTTTCAAGGGCTTTTTCTCTTTTTTTGCCGCTCTAAACATAGAAATACACCCACCCTTTTTGTTTATTTGTAACAAAAAAGAGCCGTCGCGCAAGGCAACGGCTCTTTTTTATATTTTCACGTCGTTATCGTGAGTCATATCAAGTCCTTCTGCGAAGAGATGGGACATATCCGAGAAGCATCTACATCTGGGAGCTGTAAATCCGTTTTTATTGTTAGCGAATTCGATCACCGTTACACCCGTATGAGTGTAGGCAAAGGACGACCACATAATATGCAGAGGAATATGCAGAAGAGTGGATATCCACGCGCGACCCATGGCAGCATGGCAGAAAAGAGCCACTTTATCGTCATTTTCACGAAGTATTCGGTAAACTCCGTTCTCTTCCCTGTATCCAAGTCGCTCAAGAAAATCACGTCCTCCCGCTTCAATGCGCTCAACCGCCGTTTTCATATCCGACTGGTTGATTCCCTGACACTCATAGGAACGCTCGTAGGGCAGATCAACATTCCCATTCTCACGAAAATATGTATTCTGAAGCATCGTAATAGACTTCATTTTCCCGTCGGGAAAGGGGGTCAGGCGCTCACCCTGTATTTCGTGGGACCAATCTTCAATAGTATACTCAAGTCCCAAAAGCTTACATGTAGGCTCTGCGGTCATTCTTGCGCGCCCCATAGGCGATGAGAATATCCTATTCACACCTGCATCTGCAAGGCGCTTTGCCACCGCCTCGGCCTGCTTCTGGCCTCTTTCGGTCAGCGAATCGGTAGAATATATGGGATCTCCGTGTCTTACTATATAAAGTAACATTGTCTTCTCCTTAAATACCGAAAAGCGTTCTTGCGTTCGCTCGAGTAAGCTCGGCTATCTTCCCAAGCTCACAGCCCCTCGCATCTGCAAGAGCCTGCGCCGTATAAAGCAATCTTCCCGAATGATTTATCTTACCTCTGAAGGGGTGAGGCGCAAGATAGGGCGCGTCGGTCTCAATGAGTATTCTGTCATCGGGTACCACAGCCGCTACCTCTTTTATCTTACTTGCATTCTTAAAGGACACCACGCCCGAGAATGAGATATACCAGCCACGCTTGACGAGCTCCTTCGCCATCTCAGCGCTTCCGCTGTAGCTGTGGAATACTCCTCGCACCTCGGGGTATTTCAGCACGGTGTCAAAGCTGTCGCCGTGAGCCTCGCGGTCGTGGATTATCACGGGCATATCAAGCTCGCGCGCCAAGGAAAGCTGAGCCTCGAAGCAGGACATTTGAGCCTCCTTGTCATAGGGCTCCCAATAGTAATCAAGCCCTATCTCACCGATAGCCACAATCTTGTTCTCTTCTCTCTTCTCAAGCAAAGCTCTAAGACCTGCTATCATCTCCTCAAGGGTCATATTGACGTTCGCCATATCGGTAGGATGTATTCCCACAGCGGCGTATATAAGAGGAAATTTCTTTGCCTGCTCAACTGCAAGCAGATTGCTCGACGGGTTCGTTCCTATATTTATTACACCCAAAAGCCCGTCAGAGAAAAGCTCCGCAAGGAGCTTTTCTGCTCCCTGCGGATTTTCCTCGGAATAAAATCTATCATCGTAATAATGGGCGTGAGAATCGAAAAATCTTATCTCTTCCATTATTATCTTACGCGCTCGCCAAGAGGCGTGTCGTCAGCCAAAAATACAACTCTTACCTGCTCCTCGCCGCTTGCAAGTATCATTCCCTCGGAATCGATACCGCAAAGCTTTGCGGGCTTAAGGTTAGCCACGATAATGACCTTCTTGCCGATAAGATCCTCGGGAGCGTAGAACTTAGCAATTCCCGATACTACCTGACGCTTCTCATAGCCGAGGTCGAGCTGCAGACAAAGAAGCTTCTTTGCCTTGGGAACTCTCTCACAAGCGATTATCTTCGCGGTGCGGAGCTCAACGCCCATAAAGTCCTCGATACCGATAAGAGCGCAGCCCTCGGGCTTCTCCTGAGCCTTCTCAGCAGCCTCAGCAGCGGCTCTCTGAGCCTCCATCTCTGCCTCAAGCTCTGCCAGAAGCTTTGCCTCGTCGATTCTTGCGAACATTACGCGGGAATCTCCAACAACGCTTCCTGCCTTGATAGCGCCGAAGCACTCAGCAGTGCCGATAGTGTCAAATCCGCAAGCGTCGGTAGAAAGCTTTTCAAGTATCTCTGCCGAGGTCTCGGGAATGATGGGCTGAAGCATTACAGCGCCCCAACGGATAGCCTCAAGCAGGTTATAAAGAACGGTGCCGAGTCTTTCCTTCTTATCCTCGTCCTTAGCAAGGGTCCAAGGTGTGGTTTCATCAATGTACTTGTTTGCTCTGATGAACATCTCGAAGATGCACTCGATAGCGTCTGCTATGCGGAAGCTGTCCATATTGGAGGTCATTCCGTTGTAAGCCGCAACGCAAGCTGCCTTCAGCTCGTCGTCAAGAGCCTCGGGAGCGGTGGGAGCCTGAACTACCTTATCGAAATACTTCTTCTGCATATCAAGGGTTCTCTTTACGAGGTTACCCATATTGTTTACAAGGTCGGTATTGAATCTCTTGATTACCGACTCGTAGGTAATGCTTCCGTCGGAGTTATAGGGCATCTCGGAGAGAGCGTAATATCTCACGCCATCAACGCCAAATCTCTCTGCAAGAGCGTCGGCATAAATAACGTTTCCGCGGGACTTGGACATCTTCTCAACGCCGAAGTTGAACCAGGGGTGACCGAACACCTTCTTGGGAAGCGGAATATCAAGCGCCATAAGGAATATAGGCCAATAAATAGTATGGAAACGAAGAATATCCTTGCCGATAACGTGAACGTCGCAGGGCCAATATTTCTTGAAGTGCTCGGACTGCTCCTCGAAGCTCTTGTCGGGATCGTAGCCGATAGCTGTGATATAGTTGGTCAGCGCGTCAAGCCAAACGTAGGTAACGTGTCTGTCGTCGAAATCAACGGGAATACCCCACTTGAAGGAGGTTCTGGATACGCAAAGATCCTGAAGACCTGCCTTGAGGAAGTTGTTTACCATCTCCTTCTTACGGGACTCGGGCTCGATGAACTCGGGATGATCTTCGATGTACTGCATCAGCTGATCGGCATACTTGCTCATCTTGAAGAAATACGCTTCCTCACTTGCCTTCTGTACGGGTCTGCCACAGTCGGGACACTTGCCCTCTGCCGCCTGAGTTTCGGTAAAGAAGGACTCACAGGGAGTACAGTACCAGCCCTCGTACTTGCCCTTGTATATGTCGCCCTTATCGTAGAATTTCTTGAATATCTTCTGCACTGCCTTCTCGTGGTAGTCGTCGGTGGTGCGGATAAAGTAATCGTAGCTGGTATTCATCTTGTCCCAGATACCCTTTATCTCTCCCGCAACGCCGTCAACGTACTGCTTGGGGGTAATGCCCGCAGCATTAGCAAGGTCCTCGATCTTCTGACCGTGCTCGTCGGTACCCGTGCAGAAATATACGTCGTAGCCTCTGGCTCTCTTGTATCTTGCAACCGCGTCGGTCATAATGACCTCATAGGTATTGCCGAAGTGAGGCTTTCTCGACGCATAGGCTATCGCCGTTGTAATATAAAATTTCTCGTTCATTTTATCACCTTCCAAAGTTTTTCACGTATTTAAGATCAGCTCACACCGAAGCCCAGAAGAAGTCCCCAGGCAAGGCCGTAGTAGCTGAATACCGCCACCAGATCGTTCACCGTTGTTATCAGCGGTCCCGAAGCAATAGCAGGGTCTATTCCAAGTCGGTAGAAGCACATAGGTATTGCCGCTCCCGTAAAGCCCGATATCATCATAGCAAAGCAAAGAGCCGCGCCTACGCAGGTTGCCGTAGTAAAGGCAAGAGCCACGGGATGACCGCCTACCAACCACAGATATGCGCCAACTATAAGCAAAGAGAAAAGTCCGATAAGGAAGCCGTTGATAAGAGCAACTCGGGTCTCCTTAAAGATAAGTCCCGCCTGCTTTCTCATGCTCATCTCCTCACCGCCAAGAGCGCGTACAGTCACCGCAAGTGACTGAGTTCCTACGTTACCCGCCATTCCGAGTATCAGCGACTGGAATGAAACGATAATGGGAAGCTCACGTACCACACCCTCGAAAAGACCGACCACGGCAGAAACCGCAAGGCCAAGGAAAAGAAGGATAACAAGCCAAGGAATACGCTTGCTCATACTCTTGAGCATAGGCTCCTCTGCCTCCTCCTCGGAGGACAGCGCCGCCAGCTTCGCGTAATCGTCACCGCGCTCGGCATCGACGATCTCGATGATATCCTTAGAGGTAATAACACCCAGAAGCTCGTTGTTATCAACAGACAAAACGGGGATCAAATCCTCGGAATATCCGCGCAGACGCTCGATGTTGTCGGATATGCTCTCGTTATCGTAAACGTAGGGGAACGTGGTGTAGATCAGCTCCTCAAGAGGCTTGTCGCTTCTCGCGATTATCAGCTCCTTAAGGTCGATAGTACCGTAAAATCCACCCTTTTCGTCCACTACGAACAGTGTGTATATATTGTCGTTGTCGGGAGCCTCGGATATGAGCGCTCTCATAGCCTGCTTTACCGACAGATCCTTCTTAATCGCTATGAAATTGGTGCTCATCACGCTACCAAATTCATCGTCGTCATAGGAGCGGATAAGCTCTATCTCCTCCTTGACCTCGTCCTCGATAAGCTCGAAGACCTCCTGTCTGACCTCCTCGTCAAGCTCCTCAAGGACCTCAGCCGCCTCGTCAGCATCCATCTGCTCGATAATGTCCGCAGCCTCGTCAGCGTCCATTTCCGAAAGGATCTCACCCGCATCGTCAGCGAAGGTGATGACGTCGGACATCGCCTCACTACCGAGAACTCTGTGAAGTCTGTCAAGCTCCTCGGGAGAAAGCTCCTCAAGGACTGCCGCAATATCGTTGTCGTGATAATCGGCGAGTATCTCGCGAAGGATCTCGTCGGTGTTATCACCTCTTATAGCAGAAAGTATGGCGGCTCTATAATTTCTGTCTTCAAGCTCGTAAATGTTGTTTTCCATAAAAAATAACCTCCCATCACACAGAAAGGAGGCGGAAAACCGTCAAGGGTCAGAGTAAACGACCCAAAGCAAGCATAACTCCGATAAACGCTCCGTTTCTATGTATTAAATTCGTATTCATAGTACACATATGACTACTACACCCGTCCGCGTTCATCTCGTCACCTCGCTTTACAAAATAGTTAAAAATATCCTACCTTATCATTATACCACAGCGTTTCCCACTTTTCAACCAAAAGATGAAATATTTTTAACTTTTTATCACAAAAAACAACGCTCCGCGTATCCGCAGAGCGTTCTTGCTATTTGTATTTAAGCCTCGCTGAAATGGTCCTTGTCAACGTGGCAGATAGGACAGACGAAAGTCTCGGGAAGCTCGGAAAATTTCGTTCCCACCGCTATGCCGTGATCGAGGTCCCCCTTTGCTTCGTCGTATTCCCAACCGCAAACGTCACACACGTATTTTTTCATAACCTATTCTCCTCCAAAATATATTTTCTCAACGGCGGATCTCGTTGGGGCTCTCGCCACCGCTCAGGATCTCCCGTATATTGTTTACCGTAGTTTCGGCAATGTTTGACAGAGCCTCCTCGGTCAAAAAAGCCTGATGAGAGCTGACTATCACGTTAGGCATTGAAATAAGCCGTGCCAGCACGTCGTCCTCGATTATATGACCCGAAAGATCCTCGAAGAAAAGCTCGGATTCCTCCTCGTATACGTCAAGGCACGCCGCCCCCACCTTGCGCGTTTTTATGCCCGAAAGCAGTGCTTCTGCATCCACCAGAGCTCCACGCGAGGTGTTCAGTATCACCACTCCGACCTTGCACTTCTCTATTGCGCTCCCGTCTATCATATGGTAGGTCTCTTCGGTCAGAGGACAATGCAAGGATATAATATCACTCCCCGCCAAAAGCTCGTCAAGCTCTACGTAGCGCACGTTATCGCCGCCCTCAAGCCCCTCGCACCTAAATTTATCGTAAGCCAACACCTTCATTCCAAAGCCTCGACAGATGTCGATAAACACCCTGCCGATGCGCCCCGTTCCCACAACTCCAACCGTTTTTCCGTGGAGGTCAAAGCCGGTCATTCCCGCAAGACTGAAATTGAAATCTCTGGTGCGGATATATGCCTTGTGTATGCGACGTATTGATGTTAAAAGCATAGCCATAGTGTGCTCAGCCACAGCGTAAGGAGAATAGGCAGGAACTCTGACGACCCGTACCCTGTCTGCCGCGTGCTTCAGGTCAACGTTGTTAAATCCCGCACAGCGCAGAGCCACAAGCCTCACACCCATATCCGAAAGCTTATCAATGACCGAGGAGTTTACAGTATCATTGACAAAAACACACACTCCGTCAAAGCCCCTTGCAAGCTCTGCGGTGTCCTCGTTAAACTTCGCCTCAAAATATTTAAACTCTACACCGCCCTCTCTGCCGTATTTTTCAAAGGCAGGGCGGTCATAGGGCTTAGTGTCGAAAAATGCAATTCTCATTTATCCTCTCCTTGATCTCCGCATATAAATATATTATGGCTCAAAAACCATAATTTTTTCATTCTAAGAACTACAATCTATTGACAAGATACGACTATTTTTGTATAATGAATATGATAAATGTAGAAAGGTGCGCCAAATGAAAGACGTCAGCATCAAAGAAGTACTTACAAAAAAAGAGAGAAAGCTTTTCGCCGACCTTCCCAACAAGCTTTATAAGGACCAGCCCAACTACGTTCCGAGCTTCTTCTCGGACGACGTTGACGATTGGGATAAAAGCAAGAACCCCGCATTCGAGTATTGCGAGGCAAGATGCTTTTTAGCTTATCGAGACAAGGAGATAGTCGGCAGGATAGGGGCTATTCTCAGCCATCGCTCTAATGAAAAATGGAATACTAAAAGAATGAGATTTTCTCAGGTGGACTTTATAGACGACCCCGAGGTGTCAAAGGCGCTCTTCGGCGCAGTTGAGAGCTGGGCAAAGGAAAAGGGGTGCGATCAGGTTCACGGTCCTCTCGGCTTTTGCGACCTCGACCGCGAAGGAATGCTTATCGAGGGATTTGACCGTCAGAGTATGTTCATTACGTACTATAACGCTCCCTATTATAAGGATCACCTCGAAAGCCTTGGCTACCTCAAGGACACCGACTGGGTAGAATACAGAATAAACATTCCCAGCCCCGATTCAAGAGCGGCTCAGATGATAGAAAGAGCAGCCGCAAGACTTAAAAGACAGGGACAGTACCACGTGGCAAACACCAAAAAGCGCTCGGACTACCGCCCCTACATAAAGCAGATATTCTCCTTGGTAAACGAGGCATACTCACCTCTCTACGGAGTTGTGGAGCTGACCGACAAGCAGATAGAGCGATATGCAAACAAATTCATTCCCCTTATACACCCCGACTATACCTGCTTTATCCTTGACGAAAACGAGCAGCTGGTAGCCTTTGGCGTTACCGTTCCCTCTCTGGCGAACGCCCTGACCAAGAGCAGAGGCCGCCTCTTCCCCTTCGGCTGGATGGGACTGCTGAAGGCAATGAAGAAAAACGATACCGTCGATCTTCTCCTTATAGCCATCAAGCCCGAGCTTCAGGGAGGCTCCATTATCGCAATGATATTCGATCACTTCATTAAGAGCACCGCCAAAAACGGCATAAAATATGCCGAAACAGGCCCTCAGCTCGAAACCAATACAAAGATCCAGGCTCAGTGGAAATTCTTCGAGAAGGAACAGCACAAGCGTCGCCGTTGCTTCGTGAAGGATATATAAAAAGTTAGTGCGCTCCGCCTTCAAATCCTTGCGCAGAACTAAAAAATAACCGGCACCCTCACGGATGCCGGTTATTTTTGGCCTGCCCGACAGGATTTGGTCTCGCCTGCGGGCTCGGTCCCTCCGCGTTCTGACAGCCCACCGGGCTGTCATTCATTACGCTCCGCCTTCAAATCCTTGCGCAGAACTGAAAAAGCAACAGACCGCTTTTGCGGTCTGTTGCTTTTTGGCCTGCCCGACAGGATTTGAACCTGCGACCTCAAGAGTCGGAGTCTTGCGCGCTATCCAGCTGTGCCACGGGCAGATGTCCCGTATATTATAACATACCACCCTGATATTTTCAATCACATTTTGACGAAAATCAAAAAAACAAAAGGAATAAAAACATCCATAAAGGGGACAATATTTAAGACAAATAAAATAGATGAAAAAATTTCAAAAAAAGGGTTGACAAAGCAATTTCTTTGTGATATAATAGCCAAGTCAATGGGGCATCGCCAAGCGGTAAGGCAACGGACTCTGACTCCGTCATTACCTAGGTTCGAATCCTAGTGCCCCAGCCAAACAACAAGCCACCCAATCGGGTGGCTTTTTTGTTGTTTGACTGGGGCACTCGTCGCTTCGAATCTCGCTCTGCGAGCGAAGCGACGCAGAATTAGGTTCGCATTCGAGCCGAAAGCCGACGGGAGCTCGCTCACGGGAGGCTCGGCGAAGAATCCTCGCCGCAGGCGAGTACCCTAGTGCCCGCCGCAATTTGCCGAAAATCCTTGCAATCCTCGCGCTCTTATGCTACAATAAACTCACCGATAAATAAGAATTTGCAGGTGAGATAATGATTATTTTAATTACAGGAGCATCGCACACGGGCAAAACTGCACTTGCACAAAAACTGCTCGAAAAATATAAATATCCATATCTTTCAGTAGACCATCTAAAAATGGGGCTGATTCGTAGCGGTAATACAGAACTTACTCCTATGAGTGATGATACGGATCTGACCGCTTACTTATGGCCCATTGTTCGTGAAATGATAAAAACTGCTATTGAGAATAATCAGAACCTAATTGTCGAAGGTTGCTATGTTCCATTCGATTGGCAGAAAGACTTTGACTCCGAACATCTTGAAAAAATCAAATATTACTGTCTGGTAATGAGTGAGGAATATATCAGAAACCACTTTGCCGACATTAAGAAATATGCAAGAGTCATTGAAAATCGTTTGGATGATGAATGGTGTACAATGGAGAGTGTATTGGCAGATAATGCAGAAGTATTGGCGCTTGCGAAAAGACATAATTCAAACTATATTCTTATTGATGACCAATACGAGATTAATATTGATTTAGATTGATAAATTCTAATATGTCGAACAGTTAGGAAAATAAGAATTTGTAGGTGTGAATGATGAAAACTTTATATATGATTGGTGGCACTATGGGAGTTGGAAAAACAACTGTGTGCCAACAGCTCAAACAGGATTTACCGAATAGTGTATTTCTTGACGGAGATTGGTGTTGGGA
>JAZQVZ010000010.1:0-15130 GCA_045632105.1 Eubacteriales bacterium
AAGGGAGCGGTAGTGAATGACAGTCCAGCGGACTGTCAGAGCCGCGACGACCGAGGAGCGTAGCAAAGCCGAAATCAAAGCCTCGGCTTTGCGTCGTAGCGACGAGACCAAGTCCTGTCACCCGCACCAAAACAAAAAACCGAGGCAAATGCCTCGGTTTTTTGTTTTGCGGATTTCAACACAGGACTTAAGGGGAGCGGCAGTGAATGACAGTCCGGTTTGACAAAAACTTTCCAAAAAGTATAGACAAAATGATTTTTTTGTGATATAATACACCGGTGTGTTCACAAAACCAACACAAAACCATGACTTTAGGAGCTATTATGAAAGAGTTTTTTGGCATCGGGGGATATACCCGCCCTGTTGAGGGTTATATGTCCTGGCAGCATCTCTTGTTCGTGTCATCATTGATGGTAGTGATGATATCCCTTGCCGTAACGCTTGGGCTTATATATAAAAATCGCAAAGAATCCTCTAAAAACAAGGTACTTATTATCGCTGCTATCCTTATAGATAGCTTGGAGCTGTTCAAGATAATACTCTGCGGTATAAGAGCCGAGGATCCCTGGCTTTGGCGCTACGATCTTCCCCTTTTCCTGTGCAGTATCCAGCTGATAACCATTCCTCTGGCAGCCTTCTCCAAAAACAGAATAAAGGAAGCTGCTCTTGATTTCGTTTTGATCTTTGGAATTTTGGGAGCGGTATTCGGCACCTATTTTGCAGGTCAGAACTACGGCTGCTATCCCGTGCTTTCCTTTGATAACGTGGTATCGGGCGTTACCCACACGATCTCGGGCTTCTGCTCGCTCTTTATCGCTATCTCGGGTATGGCAAGCCTAAAGAAAAAGAATATTCCGATCTCCTTCTCTATCCTCGTAAGCTTTTGTATAGCGGCATATATCGCCAACGTGCTTATCCCCTACAACTATATGTTCTTAATGAGAGGCGACGGCACCCCCTACGATATCCTCTACAACTGGGTAGGCGGTCATCCCGTTTTCTATCCCCTGTTGGTAGTTGCACTGTTCCTTATATACATAACGTCCTTCTACGCTGTGTATTTCTTAATAAAAAATCGAAAGACCTCAAAGGCTTAAGCCTTGAGGTCTTCTTTTTTAATATTTTAAAAACCCATTTACAAATTTCGACAAGTATGATATAATATTTAGTGGAAAAAATTTAAATGGAGGATTTTATGAAACTCATCTACAATGTCAATGACAAACCCAAGTTTTCCCAGTTGATAGTTTTCGCTATCCAGCAGCTCCTTGCCATTATGGCAGCAACCCTTGTAGTTCCTGTTATTATAAACAGTTCTGCAGCAGCCAGTGGTTACGTTAACCCTCAGATGTCTTCCGCAGCAGCTCTTCTCGGTGCGGGCGTAGGAACCATCGTATACCTTCTGTTCACTAAGTTCAGAAGCCCTGTTTTCCTTGGTTCTTCCTTCGCATTCATCGGCTCGATGTGCGCAGCATTTGCAGGCGCGGCAACAGTTGGTCTTGGATACCTCGGTCTTGTGATCGGTGCTATCCTCGCAGGTCTTGTTTACGTTATCATCGCTATTCTGGTTAAGTTTGTAGGCGTTAACTGGCTCAACAAGCTTATGCCTCCCGTAGTAGTAGGCCCCACCGTTGCTATCATCGGTCTTTCTCTTGCAGGCAACGCTATCGGAGATCTCGGCACTGCTCCCGCAGGCGGACATACTCTGGTTGCACTTCTCTGCGGACTTGTAACCTTTGTAGCGGTTGTACTTGCTTCCACCTTCGGTAAGAAGATGGCAAAGCTTATTCCCTTTATCATCGGTATCCTTTCTGGATATGCATTCGCTCTCGTTCTTACCGTTATCGGTAACCTTGCGGGAATCGACGCTATAAAGATAATCGACTTCAGCGCTCTTAAGGCTCTCGTTGCTGACGGCGTTAACCTCAACACCTTCGTTTCTGTTCCCGATTTCACCTTCGTTAAGGCGTTCGGCGCATTCGGTGAGCTTAACGGTGAGTACATCGTTACTCTTATCGCAGCTTACGTTCCCGTTTCGATGGTTGTATTTGCAGAGCATATCGCTGACCACAAGAACATCTCCTCTATCATTGAGAAGGATCTTCTTGAGGATCCCGGTCTTGACAAGACCCTCCTTGGTGACGGCGTAGGCTCTATGGCAGGCGCATTCTTCGGCGGATGCCCCAACACCACCTACGGTGAGTCTGTTGCTTGTGTTGCTATTACAGGTAACGCATCTGTTGCTACTATCTTCACAGCAGCTATCGGCGCGATCCTTATCGCATTCCTCTCTCCCTTCGTTGCATTCGTTAACTCCATTCCCTCTTGCGTAATGGGCGGCGTTTGCATGGCTCTTTACGGATTCATCGCAGTTTCCGGTCTTAAGATGATCCAGAAGGTAGACCTTGAGCAGAACAAGAACCTGTTCGTAGTCAGCGCAATCCTTATCTCGGGTATCGGTGGACTTACCCTCAACTTCGGTAACGTAACCATTACTACTACCGCTTGCGCTCTTATCCTTGGTATTCTTACCAACCTTCTCCTTTCCAAGAAGAAGGCGTAAATCCAAAATAAAAAATGGCTTGAAAGCAAATTGCTTTCAAGCCATTTTTGTTTTTATTTTATTGTAGATATCCATAAATATATCTTTTACAATCACCGTTTTTAATTTTTGTTGTAACAAAATGGATAAAATAACACAAAAATTGCGATTGACAAAATAGCACAAATAATATATAATAAAATGTAGAATGGGTTTTTATGCGAATTCTTTGAAATCTCGCTTACACAAAAAGAAAGGTAGGTTAAAATATGGCCTTTTATCTCCGCGGAGTTCATCTCCCGCACAGAAAACATACCGCAGGAACCGAGCCCTCTGTAATGGGCGCTCCCAAGTCGGTAACTATCCCTATGTCTATGCATATCGGCAATCCCGCTATCCCCGTCGTCAAGGTTGGCGACCACGTAAATGTCGGAACGCTCATCGCAGAGCAGGACGGTTTCATCTCCTCCCCCATATACGCAAGTATCTCGGGTAAGGTAACCAAGATTCCCGAAATCCTTCTCTCCAACGGAAGCAAGTGCCCCGCTATCACCATTGAGAGCGACGGACTTATGACTCCCGACGAGAGCATTACCCCTCCCTCTATCACATCCAAGGACGAGCTTGTAGAGGCTATCAAAAAGAGCGGCGTGGTTGGTCTTGGAGGCGCAGGCTTTCCCACCTACGTAAAGTTCACCGTAGACACCTCTAATATCGACGAGCTTGTAATCAACGGCGCTGAGTGTGAGCCCTATATCACCAGCGACTCCAACACTATGGAAAATCAGTACGAGGATATGGAGTACGGCTTTGAGATCATTCAGAAGTATACGGGCATCAAAAAAATAATCATCGGCGTTGAGGAAAACAAAAAGGCGGCTATCGCTTCTATGAAAGCGCTGGCAGCGCGCAACCCCTCTATCACAGTAAAGGTTCTTCCCTCGGTATATCCTCAGGGTGGCGAGAAGGTTCTCGTATATCACACCACAGGCAAGGTGATACCCTTGGGTAAGTTTCCCGCTGACGTTGGCTGTATCGTGTGCAACTGCACCACTATCGCCGCTATCGGCAGCTACGCAAAGACTGGTATGCCTCTTGTAAAGAAGTGCGTTACCGTTGACGGCGGCGCTGTAAAGAACGCGCAGAACGTTATCGTTCCTATTGGAACATCCATCAAGGATCTTATCGACTTCTGCGGCGGACTTGATTTTGAGCCCGAAAAGGTAGTTTACGGCGGTCCTATGATGGGTGTTGCCGTTCCCGATATGTCAGCTCCCGTGCTCAAGAATACCAACGCTATCCTCACCCTCTCCGCAAAGGAGTCGGCTCAGAAAAAGACTACCGCCTGCATTCGTTGCGGCTCCTGTCTTAACACCTGCCCCTTCGGTATAAATCCCGCAGGCATCGCAAGAGCCTACGATAAGAAGGACGTGGCAACTATGGAGGAGCTTGGCGCAAATCTCTGTATGGAGTGTGGATGCTGCAGCTTCGTCTGCCCTGCAAACATTCCTCTGGTACAGAAAAACAAGCTGGCTAAGCTGGCTATTCGTGAAGAAAAAGCAAAGGAGGAAAACAACTAATGTCTCAGCTGCATCTTTCGGTTTCTCCGCACATACACAGCGGAAGGTCCACGCAAAAAATAATGCTGGACGTTATCATAGCTTTGCTTCCCACCACGATAGCAGGCTGCATCATCTTCGGTCTTTCCTCTCTCGGCGTTATCGCACTTTGCGTTGCTACCTGCGTGCTCTGTGAATTCCTCTTCAACCTTATAGTTAAGAAGGATCAGACCATCGGCGACCTCAGCGCGGCGCTTACAGGACTTCTCTTAGCGCTCAACCTTCCCGCAAACATTCCGCTCTGGCAGGCTGCTGTTGGTAGCGTATTTGCGATAATCGTAGTCAAGTGTCTCTTCGGCGGTATCGGTAAGAACCTTGTCAACCCCGCTATTACCGCAAGAGTATTTATGCTGGTTTCCTTTGGTACAATGGCAACCGCGGCATATCCCGTAGCCGACACAGTTTCCTCTGCTACTCCCCTTGCTGATATGGCGGCAGGAAATACTCCCAAGATCACGGATCTTCTCCTTGGAAATCACGGAGGAGCTATCGGTGAGGTGTGCGCTATCGCGCTTATCCTCGGCGGTGTATATCTTATAGTCCGCAAGGTTATCACCTGGCACATACCCGTAGCCTTCATCGGCTTCACCTTTATATTCTCCTTCCTGTTTGGAGGATTTGACGCATACACTGCTCTTCTCCAGGTGCTTTCGGGCGGTCTGCTTATCGGCGCCTTCTTCATGGCAACCGACTATGTAACCTCTCCCTCCACCGCATCGGGTAAGATAATCTTCGGTATCGGCGCGGCATTCCTCACAGTAGTGATTCGCTTCTGGGCAAATTACCCCGAGGGAGTTTCCTTCGCAATACTTCTTATGAATATTCTCTGTCCCTACGTTGAGTCGTGGACAAAGCGCAAGCTGTTTGGAGGTGCAAAGATATGAAAAATCAGATAAAAGCAATAATTTCTCTTACAGTTATCTGCTTGATCACTGCTCTTCTCCTTGCATGCACTAACTATCTGACCGCTCCTATTATCGAGAAAGCGCAGAATGCGGCGGCAAACGAGGCTCTTCTGCAGGTTCTTCCTAATGGAGAGGACTTTGAAAAGATAGACATCTCCTCCTACGAGCTTCCCGCTACCGTAGTTGAGGCTTACAGTGAAAAGAACGGCGGCAGAGTATTCAAGCTTGTTACCGCAGGCTACTCCCCCGACCTCACAATTATGTGTGGAATAAACGCTGACGGAAGCGTCAGCGGCGCAGTATGTCTTTCCAGCGGAGAAACACTCGGCTATGAGAAGACCTACGGCGACAGCCTCAAGGGCGCTACCGATGCTACTATCAACAGCATTGACATCATTTCGGGCGCTACCAAGACCACAGGCGCATACCGCGCGGCAGTTCTTGACGCTATCAACGCGTTCAAGATAATCGGCGGTGAATCGGTAGATATCAGAACTCCCGAAGAGATCCTTGCAGATAACCTGAACACCGCGCTTCCCGCAGGAAACGGCGCGTTCACTCCCCTCTTCATCGTTGAAGAGATCAACGGCGTTGACGCAGTATACACCGCTGACAACGGTCAGGGCGCAGTATACGTTTGCGGCGAAAGCTTTATCGGCGTTGATGCAAACGGAAAGGTAGTTTCCGAAGCCGATGCAGAGCTTAAGGCAACCGTAGAGGCGGCTGCAGTAATTCTCGCGGCATCCTCGACAACCGAGATCGACCTTACCGCCTTCGAGGGACTTCCCACCGCTATTGTTGCGGCGAGCAAGACCGCAAGCGGCAACTACGTCCTCACAGTCAAGGGCGCAGGATACGGTATTAACGGCGGCAGCCAGTGGCATCCTGCTTCGGGCGAGTATATCATCATCAAGATCTCTATGACCGCTGAAGGTAAGATAATCAACTGTCTGACAGTTTCCGAGGAAGAGACCGACGGAATCGGCGACGCTTGCGCAAAGCCCGACTTCTACAGCCAGTTCAATGGCAAGACCGAGAGCAACTACGAGGATATCGACGCTATCGGCGGCGCTACCATTACAACTAACGGCTACAAGAAGGCTGTTCTCAACGCCTTTAAGGCAGTAACTATTTTGAACGGAGGTGCTGAAAATGAGTAAGAATAAAAACGGAAGTCTTTCCGTGCTTCTTAACGGCATTCTCAAGGAGAACCCCGTTCTCGTGCTGATACTCGGCACCTGTCCCACTCTCGCAACCACTACCAGCGTCATCAGCGCGCTGGGAATGGGCCTTGCGGCGGCAGCAGTTCTTATCTGCTCCAACATCGTTATCTCACTTCTCCGCAAGCTTATCCCCGACACCGTAAGAATCCCCTGCTATATAGTTATCATCGCAGGCTTCGTTACCGTAGTTCAGATGGTAATGCACGCATTCCTTCCCGAAATGTACGAAATGCTTGGCGTATTCCTCGCCCTTATCGTTGTAAACTGCATCATTCTCGGCAGAGCCGAAATGTTCGCAAGCAAGAACAACGTAGGCAGATCTGCTCTTGACGGCATCGGTATGGGTCTTGGCTTTACTCTGGCACTCCTTATGATTGCCACTGTAAGAGAGGTCCTCGGCACAGGAAGCTTTGCAGGAATTGCTATTCCCTTCCTCACCGACCATAAGATAGACTTCTTCGTGAAGGCTCCCGGCGGTATGATGGTATACGGAATTATGATAGCAGTAGTTTATAAGATCACAAAGGGCAAAGCCCCCACAAAGAAGAGCTTTGCTTGTGCAGGCTGTCCCTCTGCCGCTATGTGCGCAAAGAGCAGCTGTGATGAAAATCAGATAAAGGAGGAAAGCGCAAATGGAAATGTTTAAGACACTTATAATAATCATTCTCTCCTCTGTACTGATCAACAACTACGTTCTCCGTCAGTTCCTTGGAATATGCCCCTTCCTCGGAGTATCCAAGAAGCTTAATCAGGCAACCGGAATGGGTATTGCGGTAACCCTCGTAATGCTTATCGCAACCGCAGTTACCTGGCCTATCCAGTACTTCGTGCTCAACGCTCTTGGTCTTGGCTATATGCAGACCATCGTGTTCATTCTCGTCATCGCCGCTCTGGTTCAGATGATCGAGATACTTCTCAAGAAGTTTATCCCCGCTCTTCATAAGGGCCTCGGAGTTTCCCTCCCCCTTATCACCACCAACTGCGCCGTTCTCGGCGTTACCATACAGAATATCTCCGACGGCTACGGCTTTGTAGAGGCTCTCGTAAGCTCTCTCGGTTGCGGTCTTGGTTTTATGCTTGCTATGGTCCTCTTCTCGGGCATTCGCTCAAGAATAGACGAAAGCTCTATTCCCGAAAGCTTCAGAGGTCTTGCTTGTACCCTTATTGCCGCTTCCTTCATTTCCCTTGCATTCTTTGGATTTGACGGAATCGTAAACAACCTGTTCGCGTAAGGAGGTATCGATATGTTTACAGATATTTTGATAGCTCTCGCCGTAGTCGGCGGCGTTGGACTTCTGGCGGCAATTGCCCTCGCTCTCTTCTCGCATTTCTTTGGAATTCCTCAGGATGAGCGCGAAAAGGCTCTGCGCGAAAACCTCCCCGGTATCAACTGCGGCGCTTGTGGATTCAAGGGCTGTGACGACTATGCAACCGCTATGGCAGCGGGCAAAGCAGGTCCCAGCCTCTGCGTTCCCGGTGGCGCTGACGTTTCGGCTGCTCTCTCCGAGATCCTCGGTGTTGAGGCGGCTCCCGCAAAGAAGCGCGTAGCATTCGTTCACTGCAACGGAAACTGCGACGCTACCTCCAAAAAGATGATATACGACGGCATTAAGACCTGCTCTGCGGCAGCAAGTGTTTACGGTGGCCCCAACTCCTGCAGCTACGGCTGTATGGGCTTTGGTGACTGTGCGGCTGTTTGTCCCACAGGCGCTATCTGCGTTGAGGACGGCATCGCGCGTATCGATGCAAGACTTTGCGTAGGCTGCGGACTTTGCGCTCGTACCTGCCCCAAGGGTATCATCTCCCCCGCTCCTCGCGGAACAACTACCGTTGTAATGTGCAGCAGCAAGGACAAGGGCGCAGAGGCGCGTAAGGCGTGCAAGAACGCTTGTATCGGCTGTAAGAAGTGCGAGATCGCTTGCCCCGAGGGTGCTATTACCGTAGAAAATAATCTTGCAAAAATAGATTATGATAAGTGTAGCTCCTGCGGTATCTGTGTAAAGGGCTGTCCTACGGGCTGCCTTAAGGCAATAGATATCCCCGAGCTTGCATAAAACCATGGAAAAAAGAAAAATCAGAAATGACATCATTTTAATAGCCGCAGTTCTTTTGATTGCGGCTATTGCTTTGGTGTGTATGCTTATGTTCAGCAAGGAAGGCACTCAGGTGGTCGTGACCGTCGGTGGAGAGGTTTACGGAAAGTATCCCCTGTCCCAGGACGCTACCATAGAGATAGAAACAGAGTACGGAAGAAACACTCTCGTAATATCTGAAGGAAAGGCAAAAATCATAGATGCCGATTGCCCTAACGCTATGTCAAGCGACAGATGTGTGCGTCAGAACGCAATAAGCGACACGTGGGAAACGATAATCTGCCGTCCTCACAGCGTCGTAGTATCAATTGAGTAAAGTGAGCCATAATATGAACAGTAAAACTAAAAAAATAGCCTTCGTTGGCGTTCTCGCCTCGCTGGCTATGGTGCTGTCCTACTTTGAATTTCTGCTCCCCCCCATATACGCGGGATTCCCGGGAATAAAAATGGGACTGCCCAATATAGTCATAATATTCGCCCTCTATCGCTTCGGCATCAAGGAGGCGGCTGCTATATCCTTCGTGCGCCTGGTCTGCGTTACCCTGCTCTTCGGCACGCCAATAACCTTTTGGTACAGCCTTGCAGGAGCAGTTCTCAGCCTTGTGCTTATGTGGATTCTTAAAAGCCTCGACCTGTTCTCCACCGCAGGAGTCAGCGTAGTAGGAGGCATCAGCCACAATATAGGACAAATATTCGTAGCCATACTTCTTATGGGACGAATGGAAATAGGATATTATCTCATCGTGCTCACTATTACGGGATCCATCGCAGGTACGCTGATAGGACTGACTGCAGGTTATCTGCTAAAGCTCCTAAAGAAAGTAAAAATCTGACACATACACCGACTATTGACATTTTCCATTTTTTGTGTTATAATTACAGACGCGAAACAAAAAACAAAATAAAAAAGTATAGGAGAAAATTGACAATGAAGAAGATTTTGTGCGCAATTCTTGCTATCATGATGATCGCAACTGCAGTAGTTCTTACCTCTTGCAATCAGACTGAAGCAACTCCCGAAACTCTTAAGCTTGGTCTTGGCGTTTATAGCTACTATGAAGGAGCTACCGACGCTTCCGCAGACGGAAACGGCAAGGGTGAGGTTATAACCACCGCTGCTGCAGTTCTTGTTGACAAGGACGGCAAGATCGTTAAGTGTGAGATCGACACTATCGACAACGTAGTTGAGTACACCGCAGAGGGTAAGTTCGTTACCACTGAGTTCAAGACCAAGTATGAGCTTGGCGCTGACTACGGCATGAAGAACCCCTACTACGGCTCTGCTAAGGAGTGGTTCGAGCACGCTGACGCTTTTGAGAGCGTTGTAGTTGGCAAGACCGTTGCAGATGTTAAGGCGCTTGTTGCTGCTGACGGTAAGGGTACCGACGCTCTTATCAACGCTGGCTGCACCATTTCCGCTAGCGATTTCGTTAGCGCAGTTGAGAAGGCTGTTGCTAATGCAAAGGATTCCGAGGCTACCGCTGACAGCACCCTTGGTCTTGGCATCGCTTCCAGCATGAGCGGAGAGGATGCAACCGCTGACAAGGCTGGTAAGATCGAGATCGACACCAGCATCGTTGCTATGGCTCTCGACGCTGACGGCAAGGTAATCGCTTCCTCCACCGACTGCGCTGCAAGCGAGTTCGGCTTTGATGCTGCAGGCGCTGCTACCACCAACACCACCAAGGCTCTTTCCACCAAGGGTGAGCTTGGCGCTGCTTACGGTATGAAGAACCCCAACTACGGTTCTGCTAAGGAGTGGTTCGAGCACGCTGCTGCTTTCGACGCTACCTGCGCCGGTAAAAATGCAACCGAGATCGCTGCTCTCGCTAACTACGGAGTTGCAGGAGACGCTCTCGTAAGCGCTGGCTGCACTGTTTACGTTGGAAACATCGTTAAGGCTGCTGTTAAGGCTGCAACCATTGGTTGATCTTCAACCTGAATAGATGGGAGGCATTTGCCTCCCATCTTTAAATTATTCAAAAAGGAGGAACTATGAAAAAAAGAATTTTAGCCGTCATTTTATTAATGGCGCTTTTGCCCGTTGCTTCTCTGCTCTCCTCCTGTAACAAAAAAGAAAAAGAGAAATTCTCATCCTACTCCTTCGACTACTTCGATACCGTAACCGTTATCACGGGCTACGAGGAAAGCAAGGAGGAATTTGACAAGGTAAGCGAAGAAATTCTTGACGAGCTTCGCGTATATCACAGACTTTTCACTATCTACGACCGCTACGATGATCTTAACAACATCTGCACCATAAACACTCTGTATGACGGTGAGCACAGGGTCGTGGAGGTAGACCAGAAAATAATCGATATGCTCCTCTTCTGTAAGGAGATGTATCAGAAAACCAACGGTCGCGTCAACGTGGCTATGGGAAGTGTGCTGAACATATGGCACAACTACCGAAATATTGGCGCAAACGATCCATCATCCGCAGAGCTTCCTCCTATGGACAAGCTGTCCGAGGCGGCAAAGCACACGGATATTTCAAAGCTTATAATTGACGACGAAAACAATACGGTATTTCTTTCCGATCCCGATATGCGCCTTGACGTAGGCGCTATCGCAAAGGGCTACGCCGTTGAGATGATCGCCAGAAGCCTTATTGAAAAGGGCATCAGCGGATACGTTCTCAACGTTGGCGGAAACGTCCGCGCTATCGGTAATCGAGGTGACGGAAGCGCTTGGCTTGCGGGCATAGACAACCCCGACGGCACAGCGGATGCGCCCTACTATGCTAAGGTCGGTCTTTGCGACCTTTCCTTGGTAACCAGTGGCTCCTATCAGCGCTACTATATAGTTGACGGAAAGAGCTATAATCATATAATAAACCCCGATACGCTTATGTCGGCGGATATATACACCTCTGTATCCGTGATCTGCGAAAGCTCGGCTGTTGCCGATGCCCTTTCCACATCGCTCTTTACTATGAGCATCGAAGACGGCAAGAAGATTCTTGAGGGCTTTGACGGAGTTGAGGTAATGTGGGTAACGGTTAACGGAGATATCACCTACACCCAAGGATTTTCAAAATACGTTACTGACTAAGGAGATATTATGTCGGTCTGGCTTAACACATTTTTTGCGCCCTTCGATGGCGCAATACTCGAATTTTTCCATAATCTCTGCGAAAATGCAGGAGTAATATTTACCCCCATCGCCGAAATTTTCGCCCTTATAGGCGACAACGGCTACTTCAGCTTTCTTATCGCGCTGATGCTTCTCTGCTTTAGAAAAACCAGAAAATGCGGCGTGTGCATAGTTTTAGCGGTAGGATTTGGCGCGCTGTTCACCAACGTGGCTATTAAGAATATCGTTGCACGTCCCCGTCCCTACGCCTCCGAGGTCGAGGCATTTAAAAGCTGGTGGCAGACCGCAGGAGCGCATCTCGAAAGCGAGTTCTCCTTCCCCTCGGGACACACCACCGCGGCTATGGCTGCCATGACCGCCCTTTGCCTTGCTATCGGCAAGAGCAGAAAATGGCTTATTGCCCCCGCTACTCTTTACGTTTTGCTTATGGGCGCATCGAGAAATTATCTTATGGTACACTACCCCACCGACGTTATCGCGGGTATAATAGTAGGCGCGGCAGGCGCTGTCGTAGCCTTCTTCGTAACAAACGCTATATGGAAGCTTATCGAAAAGCACAGTGAATATCCCCTTTGGAAATTTGCTCTCGGCTTTGACGTAAGAGATCTGCTCAAGAAAAACGAAAAAAGTGAATAAAAATAACGGCTGCCTGACAGCCGTTATTTTTATTGAAAGCTTTACCGCCATAATATATATTTGCATTTTCTCGATTTATGTCGTAAATTGTATTGAAATTATCAAAAACCTGTGATATAATGAATTCGTACGGTTAAAAACTACGGTATGAAAGGAACTAAAAATCATGGAATCTACCAAGTACTGTATCATATTTAATCCTCTTTCCGGCAACGGCAGAGGCAGATCCGAGGCCGAGGCTCTTTGCTCAAGAATAGATGCGTCCGCCTGCATCGATATGACTAAAATAGAGGATTACAGCGAGTTTTTCTCAGACCACAACGACGAGAATATCGTAATTTGCGGAGGCGACGGAACTCTTAACCGCTTTGTAAACGACACCGCAAAGATCGAATATAATA
Source organism: Eubacteriales bacterium (assembly GCA_045632105.1). Lineage (GTDB taxonomy): Bacteria > Bacillota > Clostridia > Oscillospirales > CAG-272 > HGM12713. The sequence goes on from JAZQVZ010000010.1 coordinate 12,516, forward strand.
ACAGCATATACTATTGCGCAGGAGGAAGCGGAAACGACTTTCTTCGCGATATAAACGGAGAGCTTGGCGAGGTTATCTGCATCGACAAGTACATAGAAAAGCTCCCCGTTTGCTCTGTAAACGAAAAGGACTACAAGTTTATTAACGGTATCGGCTTTGGCATTGCAGGATACTGCTGTGAAGAGGGGGACCGACTCCGCAAGACCTCAACAAAGCCCATCAATTATACCGCTATTGCAATAAAGGGAGTGCTTTTCAAGTACAAGCCCACAGGTGCAACCGTAACGGTAGACGGTGTTTCTTACCGCTTTAAGAAGGTATGGACCGCTCCCTCGATGCACGGAAAATTCTTCGGTGGCGGAATGATGGCTACTCCCGAGCAGAATAGACTTAACGAAGAGGGAATCCTCTCGACAATGGTATTCCACACCACGGGTAGAATTAGAACTCTTATGATATTCCCCTCTATCTTCAAGGGTGAGCACGTCAATGCTAAGAAGGCGGTAACCATTCTTTCGGGCAAGGAGATCACCGTTGAGTACGATTCTCCCCGCCCCCTCCAGATCGACGGAGAAACCATTACAGGTGTAAAAAAATACACGGTAAAATCCTGTGTAAAGGTAAATCAGGAAGCAACCGTATAACGCAAAACAGCCTTTCGACAAACGAAAGGCTGTTTTCTTTTTTTACAGCTAATTAAAGCAGGGTTTTCCTTGACAAAACTACAATTTTATTATATAATTTATACAGTACCACGGAGGTAATTTATATGCCTATATATATAAAAAGAATTATCGCGCTTATCTGCGCCTGTACGCTTTTATCGGCGTTTACAGCCTGCAACGGCGGTAATAAGGAAAGCAACAACAACGACGAGGTCGTATACCATACGATAACCTTTGACACCAACGGCGGAACGCCTGTTGAAAGCATGGAGGTTCGCCACGGAAGTCACGCTCACGAGCCCGAGCTTCCCGTTCTCGAGAACTATATTTTCTGCTCCTGGAGAATGCCCGACGGCAGAACCTGGTTCTTTGATTCCAAGTCGGTAACCGAGGATGTTTCTCTTGAGGCGGTATGGATAAAGGCTGACGATCTGTTCGAGCTTGCACCTATGCCCGACAGCGACGGAATTATGATAACAAAAATAAGAAGACAGGAAGAATTTGCTCTTTTGAAGATTCCCTCGGTCATCAATGGAAAGACCGTAGTCGGAATAAGCGAGGGAGCCTTCAGCAGTCTTCACAAGAGATACGCTACAAGCATTCTCTTTCCCGACACGCTGACCTACATCGGCGAACAGGCGTTTGCGGTCAACAACGAGGTTTCGCTCACCTTCACAGGCGAGGTATCGTATCTTGGCGAGGAGGCGTTCAAGAACAATACCATGCTGACCGAAATAGCTCTTTGCGAGGGACTTGAAAAGATCCCCTTCTGTGCTTTTATGGGCTGCACGTCGCTTAAGACCTTGGATATTCCCGAGGGCGTGATCACTATCGAAGAAAACGCCTTTGAGGACTGCGTCGCTATGCGCACAATAGTTCTTCCCTCCACTCTCACGCTGGTTGAAAGCGGAGCATTTAAGGACTGCGACAACTTGAAATCGGTATTCTTCAGAGGAAGCGAGGAGCAATTTGACAGCCTCGAGATAGACGGCGAAAACAACTGCCTTGAGGATGCAAAAATATACTTTTATTCCGAGGAGGAGCCTACCGAGGACGGTATGTTCTGGCACTACGGAAAAAATAACACACCTGTAATATGGTAATTAGGAGAAGAAATTGAAAAACACAGATAAAAATATGCAGGAAAAGATCTGCGCCGCAAAAAAGACCTCTATCGGCGGTCAGGCGCTTATCGAAGGAATAATGATGAGAGGCCCCAAGGTCTCAGCCATGGCGGTTCGCAACCCTCAGGGTGAGATAGTCCTTGAGAAATGGGATACCTTCACAAAGCCCGTACCTAAGGTGCTCAAGCTCCCCATAATCCGTGGAGTATACGGCTTTATTTCGTCTATGACCATGGGCTACAAGGCGCTTATGCGCTCGGCAGAGATAGCAGGTCTTGACGATATAGAGGACGAGATCGCCCGCGAAAAGGCTGCAAAGAAGGCGGCAAAAAAGGCAAAGAAAAAGGGCTGTGATATTGAAGCTCCCGTAATTGAGGAGGCTCCTGTCGTTACTGAGAGCGCAGAGGACAAAACCAAAAAGGAATCCTCTCTCCTCGTAACCTTTGTTATGGTTGCTTCTACCGTTTTGGGTCTTGCTTTGGCTGTGGGACTTTTCATAATGCTCCCCACGTTCCTATACGATCTTTTGCCCATACCCGAGTTCAGCAACAAGGCGCTCAATTCGTTTGTGAAATCGGCATTTGAGAGCGTTCTTAAGATAGTTATGCTTGTAGGCTATATGGCTCTTGTATCGCAAATGAAGGACATCAAGAGAACCTTCCAGTACCACGGCGCAGAGCATAAGACCATATTCTGCTACGAGAGCGGCGAGGAGCTGACCGTAGAAAACGTAAGACGTCAGCAGCGCTTCCATCCCAGATGCGGAACCGCATTCCTTATTCTTATGCTTATCGTGGGAATGTTCGTTTCCTTCTTCATCGACCCC
>JAZQVZ010000011.1:0-6314 GCA_045632105.1 Eubacteriales bacterium
GTGTGTGAATCTTCGCCAAAGGCGAATACCCTGTCCCCGCCAATAAAAACCGCTACGGAAAGTCCGTAGCGGTTTTGTTTTCTTACTCCATAAACTCCATAAAGGGGAGCATATGATCGTATTGATATTGGTCAAACCAACCGGTATCCTCTGCCCAAGGATCGTAGAAGTTAATCGCGTCGTACTGCTCTCGACTTCCCTCGTAAACAACTGTAAGCGTATCGGGGGATAGATCGTAGAACATATCGTAAGGCAGGGTCAGCGTACGGTTGTCGGGCAGACCTATAAACTCAACGCTTATGGGAATAACCACCCTCTCAAGGCCGTAACAGTAGGAGAATACCGAGCATCCCAAGGATTTAAGATTCTTCGGCAGAATTATCTCTCTAACGTTCACACAGCCACGGAAAGCGCCCGAAAGAATATAGGTAACGCTGTCGGGTATTACTATCTTCTCCACAAGACAGCCCTCAAGAGCCATCCAGCCAATTCCAACTACGCTTCTATCCCCAACCCTTGCGGGAATCACAAGCTCGCTTCCCCCGAAGATAGTTCCTACCAGCTCAAGCTCTCTGTCGTTCAAAACGAGATATATATTGCCGATCTCGTCAAAGATAAACTCCTCTCCGAAAACGTCCATCACGTCGTTGCCCATTCGCATATTGAAAAGAAGATATTTCACTACGTCGAGATAGGAATGCTGCCTGAAGCTGCCGTCGGCGTAAAATCTCTCTCGGTATCCCATCTCGCCGTACTCGGCTACGATATTTGAGTAAGCGCAATATACGTCGGGCGCCTCGCCCTCGAAAGCATATCCGTCATTAGGAGTGTAATATCTGTAATACACCGAGAAGGAATAGTTAAATATGAGATTGTTTCCGCCCACCTCGGGGAGTCTTCCGTAGCTTAGATTGTAAAGCTTTCCGTTATCGTAATAATTTATAGACTCATAGAGAGCGGGATCAAAATCATCGGGAATAACGTCAATTCCGTAAATACCAAGGGTCACACGGGTCGCTGCAAGAGCTTCCTCGGAGATATCAAACTGACTCCAGGTGGGGTCGGATATGATTATCTCTCCGTCAACATAGCAAAGTAACCAAGCGTGATGCAGTCCGCCGAATTCGGGAGCAAACCAATGGCTTCCGTCAAGAAGCTTCTCTACGGTCAATCCGTATAATATAGCATCGGTTGTAATTCCCTGTGTATAGAGCGAGGATATGCCCACTGCCGCCAGCATATCGTGCATCAGTATAGCGTATCCGTTACACACGGCAATACGCTCTGCATAAACCTCGGCAACAGTGTAGTATTTCGCCGCTGAATCGTAGGTGATATTGGCAACTATCCACTCATAGATAGCCCTTGCCTTGTCGTACTCGCTCTCCTTACCCTCGCAAAGCTGATGCGCGAGAAGATATATCTCCTCGTATCTCTCAAGATTGCACATAGGCATGAGATGGAGATCGTTTCCGCTTTCCTCAAACGCCTCGAAGAATATCTGTCCAAGCTCAATGCTCTCCTTGACTGTGTCCTCCGAATACTTAAAAATATCATCGTGAGGCGCCGTGGGAGCCTCAGCTCCTATCCGACAAAGGGTAAATCCCTGAAGCTTGTATCCCTCGTAGCCCTCGGCGTCCGCCGTATAGTAAAGAGTGGGAGTAAAAAATCCGGGCTCAATGCCGTCGATGGCAGTAGGACTGCGATAGAGCGCACCGCTCTCAAGCTCGGGGCAATCGCCCTCCATATACAGCTCATCAAGCAGCGCACAACCGCTGAAGGAATTTGTCCTTATATTCTCAACACCCTCTCCAAGGGTTATACGCCTTGTGTATCTGAACGAGTAAAGATCAACGATATCGGTTATATTCTCTCCAACCTTAAGCTCTGTTATCAGGTGGGCGTAATCCTGTATCCTGTTATATTCGCCGAAGCTCTCACAGGTCTTATCTACCTCAATGTAATGGTACATAAGCTTCGTAATATCCAGCGGGAAGCACGATATCTCAGAGCTTATCTCAAGGCAGAATCCATCGGTGCAATCGGACTCACTGACCTCGATAGTAAGCAGATAATCAAGCGTAAATCCTGCCTCACAGTCCGTACATTCATACCAGATAGTACGTCCGTCACCATCCATATCGGCAACTCTGTGATCGCACTCCTCTGCTTCCTTAAAGCATTCCTCGCCACAGATCCTGCAATTGCCCTTTAACGTATCGCTTCCGTCGTAGAACCATTGTCTTGCCTCGCAGGAAAGCTTTGAGCCTACGTCGGGCTTTATATCATATGCAACGCCGCAGCCGTCGCAAAAGGCTCCCTTCGTGCCGTCGCTCTGGCAGGAGGCGTCGCCTCGGGACAGGTAATTGGTGAAGCTGTGAGCCTTCCTCGTACCCCCCTCGACCACAGTGTCGGTTGCGTGCTTGCAAACCTCGCACCTTGCTGTCATAGTGCCGTTAGAAAGGCAGGTTGCATCGTTGTTTGAGATATAGTCCTTGAAAACGTGATCGACTCTGCTGTCCTCCTGAACCTTCGTATGGGTGGCATCGCAGTTTTCACACTTAGCGGTCATAGTGCCATCGGCAATACAGGTGGCGTTTTTGTCGGAGCGATAATTCTTGAAACGGTGATCAAGCATACTTCCCGCATCCACCATAACGCTTATCTCTCCACAGACCCTGCATCTTGCGCTCAGCGTGCCGTCGGCAGTGCAGGTGGCGTTTTCATCGGATACGTATTTAGTTAGATCGTGTCCTCCTACGGCATACAAAACCTCGGTATAAGACTCCTGACAGCTCTGGCAGGTGTACTTCTCCCAGCCGTTCTCAACACAGGTGGGCTCTATCCTTTCGGTAACCGCAAAGGAGCATTGATGCGACGGCTCTTCTTCGGGTTCCTCGCCCGGGTCTTCTTCGGGCTTCTGCTCGGGATCCTCGCTCGGGTCTTCTTGCATCTCCCCTGACTCTGTTACCTGCTCGGTCTGCTTTGGCTCGGTATATTTCCCGCCCTCCACAGTCAGGCTCTCGCGCTGGCAGGAAGCCGCGCACAAAAGGGTAAAAATCAATAATACGGCAAATAATATCTTTTTCATTTTTTGCTCCTAATGATCGTTATGTCATTATTGTATCACAGTAACGGCCAAAAGTAAATAAAATCGGCCCTCAAAATTTTAATTGTTAACCTTTTATTTACAAAGAAACGGATATTAAGAAATTTTTATATATTATAATAGTAAGGATCTATGTAAAATAAGGAGGAATTCCGAACATATATGATAAAAACATTAGCAAAAAGCATTCGTGAATACAAAAAAGCGTCCATACTCGCTCCGCTGATAATAGCAGGTGAGGTGGCTATCGAATGTATCATTCCTTTCGTCACAGCAGAGCTTGTAAGACGAATCGAGGAGGGCTGTACGCTTGACGTTATCGCGTCCTACGGTCTTATTCTTATTCTTCTTGCCGCCGCTTCGCTGACCTGCGGAGCCCTCTCGGGACACTTTGCGGCTATCGCATCCTGCGGATTTGCCAAGAATCTCCGCCACGATATCTACTCGTCCATACAGGGCTACTCCTTCTCAAATATGGACAAGTTCTCAACGGCAAGCCTTGTGACCCGTATGACCACCGACGTTTCCTACGTTCAGATGGCGTTTATGATGATAATCCGTACGGCAGTACGCTCGCCTATGATGATAGTTTTCGCTCTCGTTATGGCCATTAACGTAAGCCCCTCTATGTCCTTGGCGTTCGCGGTAGTAGTTCCGATCCTTGCTATCGGTCTGCTTCTTATCTTCAAGTACGCTCACCCTGTCTTCAAGACCGTGTTCAAGAAGTACGACAGGCTCAACAACTCGGTACAGGAAAACGTATCGGGAATGAGAGTAGTCAAGGCGTACGTTCGAGAGGACTATGAGAGAGAGAAATTCTACGCGGCGTCCGACGACGTTGCAAAGGGCTTTACCAAGGCTGAAAAGATAATCGCTATCAACAGCCCCCTGATGCAGTTCTGCTTCAACGCTCTTATGCTGATGGTCTGCTTCTTCGGCTCTCAGCTTATCATAAACACCAAGGGCGCGGCTCTTGATATCGCAGGCTTCTCTGCGCTTCTTACCTACGGCGCATACGTTCTTATGAGCCTTATGATGCTCTCGATGATCATCGTTATGGTATCCCTCTCGGTAGAATCTGCAAACAGAATCGCAGAGGTCCTCCGTGAGCAGAGCGCTATCACCAATCCCGAATGCCCCATCACCGAGGTGCGTGACGGAAGCATTCTCTTTGATAAGGTAAGCTTCTCCTATTCTGCAAGCGCAGAAAAGAAGTCGCTGTCCGATATAAACCTCTTTATCGCATCGGGCGAGACCGTGGGAATCATCGGCGGAACGGGAAGCGGTAAAACAAGTATGGTACAGCTCATCTCCCGTCTTTACGACGTTACCGAGGGAGCGGTCAAGGTTGGCGGAGTTGACGTCCGCGACTATGATATCGAGACCCTTCGTAATCAGGTATCGGTTGTTCTGCAAAAGAACGTTCTCTTCTCGGGAACTATCAAGGATAACCTCCGTTGGGGAGATCCCGAGGCTACCGACGAGGATATGATAAGGATCTGCAAGCTCTCTCAGGCTCACGACTTTATCGAAAGCTTCCCCGACGGCTACGACACACGGATAACCCAGGGCGGAACCAACGTTTCGGGTGGACAGAAGCAAAGACTTTGCATTGCAAGAGCGCTTCTCAAGAAGCCTAAGATACTCATTCTCGACGACTCCACAAGCGCGGTCGACACCAAGACCGATGCCCTTATCCGTAAGGCGTTTGCCGAGGAGATACCCAACACCACCAAGATAATAATCGCCCAGAGAATATCCTCGGTGGAGCACGCCGATAAGATAATCGTTCTCGACGGCGGACGTATCGCAAATATGGGCACCCATAAGGAGCTTATGGAAAACAGCCCCATCTACAAGGAAATATACGAATCACAGAACAGGGGGGCTCAGAGCGATGTCGAATAATATGCAGACTAAAAGACCTCCCGTGAACAAGGCGGCGCTCGGCCGCATCCTCAAGATCCTTTTCAAGGAATATAAGCCGCAGATGATAGTGGTTACGGTGTGCATAGTTCTCGTATCTTTTGCATCCACCGTGGCAGGCCTCTTCATGAATCAGTATATATTGATGATCAAAGAGGGTCTGGAAAAGGGCATCGACGCGGTGCTCAGCAAAATAATCACAGCCGTTCTCATAATGCTTTCGATCTACGCCGTAGGCTGGGTAGCCTCCTTCGTGTATTCGAGGCTTATGGCAATAGTCACACAGAGCTTCCTCAACAATATGAGAAAAAAGATGTTCGATAAGATGCAGAGCTTCCCTCTCCGCTACTTCGACACCAACGCTCACGGTGACATAATGTCCCACTACACCAACGATATCGACACCGTAAGAGAGCTGATATCCTCTACCCTGCCTCATCTTATTCAGGCGGCGCTCATCGTCACCTTCCTTATCGGCAATATGCTCTTCCTCAGCGTATGGATGACCATCGTAGTAGCCTTTGCAAGTATCGCTATGATGCTTGTGGCAAAAAAGGTTGGCGGAGCCAGCGCCAAGAACTTTATGAAGATGCAGAGATCTATCGCCGAATCCGAGGGATTCGTCGAGGAGATGATGAACGGTCAGAAGGTAGTCAAGGTATTCTGCCACGAGGAGCAGAGCATCGAGGACTTCGACAGAATAAACGAAAAGCTCTGTAACGACGCTACTCAGGCAAACCGCTTTGCGAATATTCTTATGCCCATTATGGCGAATATCGGAAACATTCTCTACGTCGTAGTTGCCTTCATAGGCGGAGTACTGATAATCACAGGAGCGCCTAACGTATCCTTCCAGATACTCTTGGGCCCCATTCTCGGACTTTCGGTATCCACTCTGGTAAATATCAGCGTGGTTGTTCCCTTCCTCAACGCATCCAAGCAGTTCACCAATAACGTAAGCCAGGTATCTCAGCAGATAAACGCCATCGTTATGGCCATGGCGGGAGCATCCCGTGTGTTCGAGCTTCTCGACACCGAGCCCGAGCTTGACGAGGGCTACGTTGTTCTTGTCAACGCGAAAAAGCAGGACGGAGAAATAGTTGAAAGTGAGGAAAGAACCGGGCTTTGGGCATGGAAGCACCGCCACGGTGACGGAAGCGTTACCTATACCGAGCTTCGAGGCGACGTCAGAATTGAGAATATGGACTTCGGCTACGTTCCCGAAAAGCTTGTTCTCAAGGACATCACCCTCTATGCAAAGCCCGGTCAGAAGGTGGCA
>JAZQVZ010000012.1:0-10655 GCA_045632105.1 Eubacteriales bacterium
GCAACGTAATGTTATTTGTGTGCTGGAACAGCGGGTTAGCCGCAGTAATGGTATATCCGTTACCGTCGATTATAGCGCCATTGGTATTTGCACCGTTGCCTGTTCCTGCATTAGCAGTTCCTGCGTCAATGTTTGCAGTAAGATAAATCTTTGCGCCAGCCTTCAATGCCGATGTAAGCTCAGACCATGATCCAACAGGTGTCCAGCTGTCATCTGCTGCATATGTTTCAGTCAACGCACCGGGAGCAATGGTGTTACCAGCTGTAGTTGCATCTGCACCAACAGTATCGTCCCAAATTGCGTAGAATGTTGTATCGCCTGTTACGTTGTAATGGTGTACAACGTTGCCGTTAGCACTGGTGGACCAACCCTTGAACCACTTTCCTTCGGGAGCGGTGATGGTTGTGGCAACAGGAAGAGCGTAATTACCATAGGTTGTGATTACAGCTTCATGCTCGCCTTCTCCACCGTTAGCGTCGAAGGTTATATTGTATTTCGCTTCTTCCCAAAGAGCGTAGAGGGTAGTTCCATCTGCAACAGTAACGGTCTCACCCTCGATAGCAGCGCCGTCAGCAGCGTTTGCCCAGCCTATGAAAATCTTACCCTTAATATCGAAGCCGCACTTGGGAAGATTTGTCTCACCTGCTACGGTAGCCATATAAGCCATGGGGCCGTTGTTAGAGTCAAGAATTACGGTGATCATATCACCGGTGCCACCAGAAGCACCAACTATAGGATTAGCTGTAGCTCCGTTTTCTGCGGTTACTGCACCGTAGTTAACACAAGCATCTACACCTGCGCCACCAACGGTAACAGCAATTGTAGTCTTACCTACGATACCGCCCGCCGCTCTGCCACTTCCTTCAGCAGTAACAGCTCCATAGTTAGTAGAGCCCTTAACAGAAAGCGATCCACCGAGCATATATCCTACGATACCGCCTGCACCGGAGTATGCATCGCTTCTGTTAGTTATAGTAATAGCGCCACGGTTTTCACAGTTGGTCACTACAGTAGCTCCCTTTGCCCAAGCGATGATTCCCGCAGCTCTATAATCGTCCTTAACAGAGCCGGTATTTACACACTGGTCAATAGTAGCCTTAGCCTCAGGAACTGCAACGATACCACCCGCATTATTATAGCCGGTAATAGCGCCGCTGTTAGTAGAATTGCTTATAGTAACGTCTTTGGTAATATCTCCTACAATACCACCGGATATCTTACCGGTTACCTTTGCTGTATTTTCAGCTCCGGTAATAGTAGCAACTGCAGTCGAGTATCCTACGATACCGCCCGCAAAAGAATCCTGAACGGTTTTTGCTTTGCTTCCTGTTTTGGTTACCTTGGAAGCATCGGAATTGATATTAACCTCTCCGCTGTTCAATACGTTGGTCAGGGTAGGAGAAGCACTTGCATATCCCACAATGCCGCCTCCGTAGACCTTGAGTGTATACTTAAACTCCGTATCACCGGTAGCAGTGATATTTCCCATAGCGGTTGCACTGAGAGTTACGCTACCGCTGTTTTCGGAATCGGTTATAGGCATTGCGCTTGCCACAAAGCCTACCAGACCGCCCACTCTGTGTGCGTTTTCGTCTGTCAGGCTTGCATCGGTAAGGTCAACCGAATTGTTAGCATAAGTAACCTTGATGCTTCCTGTGTTCTTACAGTTGGTAAGCGAGTTATTTCCAGTAGCAAAGCCTGCGATACCGCCTATGCTTCTGTTCTTAGAGTTTCCGGGCGCAGATACTTCTATCTTTGCCTCGTTGGTGCAATTCTCAAAGGTAACGTTAGCCGCCTGACCTACAAGTCCGCCAACGCCATTGTAGTCCTTGTCGCAGTTATTGAAGGCAGTTCCGCCAACTGTAATAGAACCCTTTGTCAAGCAGTTATTTACGATAGCCGTTTCGGCTCTTGCCGCAAGGATACCCACGCTGTTTGCCTGCTGTATATTAGCGCTGCTCATATCCATAGTTGCATTAACAACTACGTTCTCAAACGCAGAACCGCTCTGAGCATAGATTACAAGAGCAGAAAACTGCTGCGAAGGACCGCTATTGCTTGCATAAGTCGCATTAACCTCAGCAGTAACGTTATACATCTTAGTATAACCGTTAGTTGCCCAGCAGGCAAGAGCACAATATCCAGCAGTTGCACTAAACGTCGATTTAAGCGTCAGATTCTGAAACGTTGTATTCTTAGTATGCTGGAAAAGAGGCGCATTTGCAGTAATGGTGTACCCATTACCGTCGATTATAGCGCCGTCAAGCTGGTCTCCATCAGCACTTGTCTTTGCATTGTAGTTTGTAGCATTGGGGATGTCAGCAGTAAGATATATCTTCTTATCGCCATTCTTCAATGCCGCTGTCAGCTCTGCCCATGTAGCGACAGCTGTCCAATCCCCTTCCTCTTCATATTTTTGTGTCAGCGAACCGGGAGTAACGTCGTTACCCGTCGCCGTTGCGCCCGTAGCTATGGAAGGAGTTTCGTTTTTCGCACTCTCTCCTCCTGATGCCTCAGCCGCAAAAGCAGGCACTACCATAACGAAGCTCGTCATAAGCATTGCCACCAGAACTAAAATAGAAATTAGTCTTTTCATTCTGTTCTCTCCTTTTGTTTTATATTGTTTTTATTTAGTCAAAAAAATGCCATCTGTAAAGACAGCCTTACATAGTAATTTTACACTATTTCCCCTCTATTGTCAAGGTTTTGTTTTGCCAAAATAGTCAAATCATCTATCTTTATATAAATTTCACAAAAAATGCCAAGCTTTTTTGTTCAAGTCTATTTTGAGGGCTTAGGCTTTACAAACAGTGGAAAAAGTGGTATAATTATAATGGTAAAAAATACTGTAAATATTCACTCAACATATACGATTTCAAAAGGAGCCCCATTATGAAAAAAATCTTATCCGCAATACTGACAATACTGATGGTTCTGCCTCTGGCAGCAGGTGTTTTTACGGTCAGCGCATCGGCAACCGAAATTAGCCGTGACACGGTTGACAGCAATAACGATGGACTGACTATCAAAGGCATAACCACAGAGATAGCAGCAGACCAAAACTATTGGGGGAAGAGCGCGAGAACCGTCAACTACGGCGGAGAAATATACCGAACCAATCAAAGGCTTCGCGAGATCCCTCAGACCTTCCAGGCATGGGTAAAGGTTTCGGCTACCGATAAGGGTACCGTTTTGGGCAACTTCAGAATAGGAAACGATACCGCAGGCTCCTCTTTCAGTCTGGAGATCCTTTCGGGCGGAATTCCCTGCTTCAAGTACTACAATGAGTTTGCTACTCTTTATGAAATAAAATTCGACAAGAGCAAGATCGCCGCAGGCACGTGGACTCTCGTAACCATCGTTTGGAACGGAGATAACGGCCACGTTTCCTGCTATCTCAACGGAGCACTCTCGCAGGAAGAATATCATATGCCCAATATGGATCCTCTGGTGCTTGAATATCCTATTGCAGTAGGCGGAGACCACCGAGTAATTAACTCCAACTACTTCACAGGCGCTCTTCAGGACGTTACCCTGTATTCCACCGCGCGTACCGCAGAACAGATCAAAAGCGACTACTATAACGGCGTTAACGTAAACGACAGCGAGCTGATCTGCCACTATAATATCACCTCTGCATCCAAGGGCAAGACCCTTACAGACCTTTCGGGCAACGGCAACCACCTTTCCTACGATAAGACCTGGCTTACCGAGGACGAGATGAACGTGATCCGCGCAGAAAACGGCATGATAGACGAAAACGGCAACGCCCTCTACGATTACTCCTTTGCCGCTATCGGTGATATCCAAAAAACCACCGCATACGAGGCAGTAAGCCGAGATAAATGGTTTGGGGACAAGGTTAGCGACTCCGAAAACCAGGAAAAGGCAGATGCGTACATAGAAAGCACTCTCACCTACAAGATGTTCCAGTGGCTTGCGGCAGAAGAGCAACGAGATAATAAAAAGCTTAGCCTTGTAATGAGCTTTGGAGATCTCACCGACTACAACTTCAGCCGCGAATGGACCTTAATAAACAAATCCATAACGCAGCTTGACGGTAAGATACCCTATATCGTAGCTCGCGGCAATCACGACGATTTTCACGACAACAACGAGGGAACGAAAACCACCGATCAGTTCTTCAACTACATTTTCGGTGACAAGGATATGAGCGATTATCCCGAGCAATTTGAAGGAACTAAGAATTACGGAGGACTTGCTCTGGAATCCGCTACGGGAGGTCGCTACGATTCGACCGTAAAGGGTCGGGTCTTAAACGTAAAAAACACCTATCTGAAATTCACCACTAACACAGGCACAAAATGGATGGTTATCGCTCTTGACGTAGGATGCGACGATAAGGTTCTTGAATGGGCGGGTGATCTATGTAAAAATAACCCCACCTATAACGTAATTATTATCACCCACGTATATCTCGGAAGCGACGCTATACCCATACGTCACGGCGAGCTTTCCGAAAGCCCCAATAACGACGGTCTTTACGAAAGCCCCAACAACGGCGACGACAAGTGGGAAAAGCTGGCTTCTCAGTACAAAAACGTAAAGATGGTGCTGTCCGGTCACATAGGCACCGATATGATCCCCACCTCGCAGGTAAAGGGTGTAAACGGCAATACGGTCACCCAGATGCTTATCGACGAGCAGGACGCCGACGAAATGCTCAGCGGTCTTGGTCTTGTTGCAATGCTTTATTTCAAGGGTAGCGAGTGCTTCGTAGAATATTATTCGGTAGCAACGGGTCAATACTTCCACACCTCCAACCAGTTCCTGGTGGATCTTAATGCCGCTCTTAGTGACGAGGATCAGGGCTATGAAAACATCATCGAGCCCGAGCAGCCCGCAGGCAGCGGAACAGAAAGCGATCCCTATCTTATCTCCGACGCCAAGCACCTTGCCTGGATGTCAGAGTGCGTAAATAACAGCCTTGCGGACGTATCCTTTACAGGCGTTTATTTCGAGCAGACCTGCGATATAGACCTGAAGGGGCTCTCTATCTCCCCTATTGGCTCATACTTCCAAAAGACCTTCACAGATTACGAAGATGATGTACTGTACTTTAATACAACCAACAGCCACCTCTTCATCTACGCGGACGGAAAGTGGGAAGATTACGGAAAGATCTACTGTGCCAGCATCGATCCTATTAACGATAACCAATATAGGCTGTTGGATATGTATTTGAATACTACGACCGATACCCTCTTCATCTTTGACAACGGTTGGATAGAGGTATGCCCTCTCAATTACAAGGGTACAACTAATCCTGTCCATAAAGCCGCATTCGGCGGAAATTACAACGGTAACGGCTATGCTATCAAAAACGGCAGGATCCTTAACACCGAGGTCAATAAGAGCTTCAATAAGCGCAGCACCTACGGCCTCTTCGGCTGTATCTACGGAGCTACCATAGAAAACGTGGTGCTTGAGGATATGGTTATCCTCGGTCACGGACCTACGGGAGCTATCGTAGGCAAGGCTATGGTTCCTTGGAACGAGGCGGTCGAGGTTGGATTCAACAAGATCATCGGCTGTCACATAGGAAAGAACGTGGATATCCGCACCTGGCACTCCACTCCCAAGACATCGTCAAGCATCGACGACGCGAGCAGCGGAGGAGTTGTAGGCGGAATTTGCGGAATTGCCTACGGCACGCTCATCAAGGGCTGTACCGTAGATAGCACCATAGCAGTATCGGGTAGCTTCGGTACTGTGGGCGGCATCGCAGGAACTGCAGGTCTTAACACGGTTATCGACCACTGCGCGTTTACGGGCGGCATTATACTTGAGGACACGAGAAACACCTCTTCCCTTGCCTTCGGCGGCATCGTAGGTATGATAAGCCCTAATGCAAACTCGACCATAGATGAAGCTCAATCCAGCTTCACCTATAAAGGTATCCTTCATATTACAAACTGTTATAACAGCGGAGCATTTGAATACACGGGCACATTTCCGTTATATATGAGCGAAAATGGACAGAGCTACTATTGGGGAGGAATCCTCGGGTATACGGACAGCCTGGACAAAATATCCTCGGAGGAGAATCCCTATCTCATAGAGAACTGCTATAACACCTATGCTCTTATACGTAACGGTAATGAGAAAGACACCGAATATTTCTACGTGGGCGGACTTATCGGACTTTTCGCATCTCAGAACGCCTCCCTGCAGCTGAACAACAGCTATTCGATAGCGGTGGAAAGCGGCGGTGGAAACGATGCGAATAGTACAAACGAATATCGCTTAAGCTACAGTGGAAATACCCTCCAGACTAACGGCAACGTTGCCACCAAATCGGCAGGAGCGCTGTCGATTGACCTGGTGCCCCTTAACGCCGAGATAGCAAATATTCAAACAAAGGCGTCAGACTCAGCAACCTCCTGGACGGTAGGCTACGGCGATCCTACAGGCACCGCAAACTCGGGAGATATGTACCTTGACGCCGCTACCGGCAACGTATGGCAGTATACCAACCACTGGACGTATATATGCAATACAAAGGGCGATCTTGAAGAGGAGATTGCTTTGGCAAGAGCAGAGCTGCAAGCTCAGATCAACAGCCTGAATGCCGAGCTGGAAAAGAAGGCAAGCGCCGAAACGCTGACCGAAGAGATAAACAAGCTGAATACCGCTATTCAAAACGCAAGCAAATATTCAGAAGAGCTCAAGAATACTCTTGAAGCGGCGGATACCGCAATAAACAACGCTATCGACGAGCTCAAGGCCCAAGTTTCCAGTCTTCAAGAAAATCTCAAAAATGCAACAGACGAGATAAACGAAAAGATAGGTGCTAATACCACCGACATTAACACGTTGAAAGAAGGTGTTTCTGCTCTCCAGAATTGGGCGAAAGAAGCGCAAGATACTCTCAATACCCTTACCGCCACTAAGATCCCCGAATTGCAGACCGCCGTTAACGACTTGAATACGGCGCTCAATACAGCGAATGAGAATATCGACGACGCGGTTGGCAGAATTGAAGATCTCGAGGAAAGGGTAACTGCCCTTGAAACGGCAAAAGATGACCTTTACGCGGCGTTGTCCAACCTGCAGGCCGAGCTTGAGAAAAAAGCCGATGCATCTACCATAAAGACAGCTATCGAAGCGCTTGAAAATGCTGTCAAGGCACTTGAAGAAGCAAAAGACAACTACAAGGACGCGGATGACGCGCTGAAGCTTGAGCTTGAAGGAGAAATCAAGAAGGCAAACGATGCCATAGATAAAGCGACCCAAGAGTTGGAAACCAGAGTTGACGCGCTTGAAGAAGCGCTTGAGTCGGCAAAGGCTGACCTTGAGTCGGCAAAGGCCGAGCTTCAGTCCAAGATCGACGAAAAGGCAAATGCGGCTGATATAGCAGAAGCTATTGAAAGGCTTCAGAATGCTGTCAAGGCGCTTGAAGAAGCAAAAGATAACTACAAGGATGCGGATGCTGCGCTGAAGCTTGAGCTTGAAGCTGCTATCGAGGCGGCAAAGCAGGAAGCTATTGAAGCCTCCAAGAATCACATCCCCTATATCGGAGAAAACGGAAACTGGTGGATCGGTGACAAAGACACCGGCGTAGATGCCAACGGTAACAAGGGTGAAGACGGCAGCAAGTGGTACACCGGAATCGGTCTTCCTCTGTCCGATGACAGGTATAAGGCAAATGACATGTACTTGGACACCTATTCTTACGATCTGTATACCTACGACGGCGCCACCTGGACTTGCGTTGGTAACATCAAGGGCGGCCAAGGCGCTGACGGTCAGGACGGAGCCGACGGTCAGGACGGAGCCGACGGTAAGGACGGCGCTGATGCCATCGCGCCTAAGGTTCGAATCAACTCCAAAACCAATGAGTGGGAGATCTCCACGGATAACGGCAAGACCTGGGTATCCACAGGCGTTAAGGCAACCGGAGAAAAGGGTGAAGAAGGCGACAAGGGTGATACCGGCGACAAGGGCGCTACCGGAAACGGCATTTTCACCATTATCAAGGGAAGCTCGGACGGATTGACCGACACCTATACTATCATATTCACCGACGGAAGCACCTCCACCTTCACGGTTAAAAACGGTGAACAGGGTGCGCAGGGTCCAACGGGAGCAACAGGTCCTCAGGGTGAGCCCGGAGCCGACGGTAAGGACGGAGCTGACGGCAAGGACGGAGCCAACGGTAAGAACGGAGCCGACGGTAAGAACGGAGCCGACGGCAAGGACGGCGTTGACGGAAAGAACGGCGTTGACGGTAAAAACGGAGCCGACGGAAAGAACGGCTGTGAAAGCTCTGTTGGCGGAGCCGCAGTGATCCTCACCGCAGTTATCACACTCGGCCTTGGCATTACCCTCAAGAAAAAAGAGGATTAAGCTAATTAAATAATCTACACCGCTTGGCCTATCCCAAGCGGTGTTTTTTACTTCACATTTAAAGACATAAAAATAACGCACCACGTTTGTCGTAGTGCGTTATAATTATTTCCTTTTCAAGTTTTTTGCGACTTTCTCGAAAGAAAGGTGGCAAAAAGCCTAACGCAAAGCTAACTCAGGTCGCAATGCCTGCGAACTGATTAGCATAGAGCTTGGAGTATTCTCCGCCAAGAGCAAGAAGCTCGTCGTGGTCGCCTGCCTCGGAAACTATTCCGTCCTTGATGACCACTATCTTATCGGCATCGCGGATAGTCGAAAGTCTATGTGCGATTATCAGCGAGGTGCGGTTCTTCATAAGGTTCACCATCGCCTGCTGGATATGCATCTCGGTTCGGGTATCCACGCTCGAGGTCGCCTCGTCAAGAATAAGTATCTTAGGGTCGGCAAGCACCGCGCGTGCGATAGCCAAAAGCTGTCGCTGTCCCTGAGAGAGATTGCTTCCCGATTCGGCAAGCATCGTATCGTAGCCGTCGGGCAGACGCTCGATAAACTCGTCGGCCTTTGCAAGAGCTGCCGCCGCCTTCATCTCCTCGTCGGTGGCGTCAAGTCTGCCGTACTTTATATTAGCCCTTATGGTATCCGAGAAAAGCACGGTATCCTGAAGAACTATTGCAATAGAGCGGCGCAGGGTCTCCTTGGGAATATCGGTAATATCCACGCCGTCGATGGTTATCTTACCGCTGTCGATCTCATAAAATCTCGTCAGCAGATTTACAACCGTGGTCTTTCCCGAGCCGGTAGCGCCAACGATAGCTATCTTCTGCCCCTTATTGAGCCAAAGGTCAAGGCCCTTCAGCACAGGCTCATCCTTCTCGTAGGCAAAATGGATATCCTCAAATCTGATATTTCCCTGAATATCCTCTATCTTGATATCTGCCTCGCCCTCGTCTATCTCGTCCTCGCCATCCATTATCTCAAAGATACGCTCAGCGCCCGCAAGAGCGGTGAGGATCGACGCGTACTGGTTGGCTATCTCGTTAACGGGACGGGTAAATTTCTTGGAATACTGAAGCATCGAATGTATGTTTCCAAGCTTCAGGCCGGGCACCAGCTTATTGGGATTAAGCATAAAATATCCGCCGAACGCCGCGATCATAACGTACTGCATATTTCCAAGGAAATTCATACAGGGGCCCATGATAGATCCCCATACTCTCGCCTTGATGCTGCTGGTCCTGTATTCACCGCTGATCTTGGTGAATTCCTCCACTGCCCTCTCCTCCTTGCCGTAGGCAACTACGGTCTTATAAGAGGTTACCATCTCCTCAACCTGTCCGTTCAGTGCGCCGAGAAGCTTCTGGCGCTTGACGAAATACTTTCGCATAAACTTTGCAAGGTTGGTGGTAACAAGAATGGTCAGGGGTATCGTCACGCAGGCAATAAGCGCCATCACCCAGCTGTAATACATCATCATAGAGAACGCGCCTATAAGGGTCAGTACGCTGGATATAAGCGAGGCTATCGACTGAGATACGGCGTTTGATACGTTCTCAACGTCGTTGGTCATTCTCGACATAATATCGCCGTGCTTGTGGGTGTCGGTGTACTTTATGGGAAGCTTCGAGATCTTTGCAAAAAGATCGTTTCGCATCATATAGACCGTCTTTTGAGAGAGCTTTGCGGCAATAATGCTCTTAAGCAGCTCCATAGACGCGCTTATGATGAAAAGCGCCACCATCACGCCAAGGAAGCCCACCATAGCAGGAAGGTCAACGCTGACCTCTCCCGTGGCAAGATCCACGCTTATGGTATTTATCGCCTCGCCCTGAAGAGCGGGGCCTGCAAGGTCTGCAAGAGTGACCACAGCCATTATGGCTATCAGGGTTATCACCAGCAGCTTGCTTCTTCCTATGTATTTAAGCAGCCTTCCGAGAGTGCGCTTCATATTCTTGGGCTTTTCGCCGTTCACTCGAGCGCCCATAGGGCCGCGTCCATGACCTGCGCGAAGAGGAGGCATCTGAGGAGCGCCTACGGGTGGTCTTCTATCGTTATTCATCTCAACCCCTCCTGCGCTTCCTTAGTCTGCGAATCGTATATATCGCGATATGCAGAGCTTGATCTCATCAGCTCCTCGTGAGAGCCGCAATCCTTGATCGTTCCGTTTTCAATGACCGCAATTCGGTCTGCCTCTCGAACGCTTGCTATACGCTGAGCTATCATAATAACCGTGCTACCGCTCATTTTTTCGCGGAGAGCCGCGCGAAGCTTTGCCTCGTTTGCAAGGT
>JAZQVZ010000013.1:0-13332 GCA_045632105.1 Eubacteriales bacterium
ATACTCTCTCTGATATATTTCATTTTCCAAATATAAATTCATCAATACGGAGAAAATATGGAATTAACCTACCGTCTTGAGCAATTCGAGGGCCCTCTCGATCTGCTCCTAACCCTGATACAAAAGAATAAGGTCAGTATCACCGATATTCCTATCGCGATGATCTGCGACCAATGCGAGGAGTACATCGCAAAGGCGGAGGAGCTTGATATGGAGGTCGCGTCCGAGTTTATCGTTATGGCGAGTGAGCTTATGCTTATCAAAAGCCGAATGCTGCTGCCCAAGGCAGACGAGGACGAGGACGATCCCCGTCAGTCGCTTACCGATGCCCTGCTCCGTTACAGTCAGGCAAAGGAGGCGGTGGTAAAGCTGACCCCTCTCTACGCCTTTTACAGCGGAAGAATGGTCAAGGACACCGACGAGATCTCGGTGGACAAGACCTTCGTCCAGGATCAGGACGTTACCGCTCTTTGCGCCGCAGTGCGCCGCATCGTAGCCTACAACAACGCTCTTGAAAAGGCGGCTACCACGGCGTTTAAGCCTATGATAAGCAAGCCTATCATTCCCGTTGAGATAAAGATAGTTTCCATTATAAAGAAGATCGAGGATCAGGGAGTTGCATCCCTTGAGGAGCTTCTGATAAACGAAGCCACCCTGCCCGATATGATAGCGTCCTTCCTTGGCGTCCTTGAGCTCATCAAGGTGCGCAAGCTCCTTGTTGCCGACGTTCCCGACGGCGAATGGGACAGCGAGAACGCTATTCTCGGCGCCGCTACCCGATTCGTTATCAACACCAACGAGGACGATATCGAGGAGAGCGAATACCTGCTTGACGGCGAATAATACTACACGGAGGCGTATATGACAAACGAAAAAAATACCGCTCCCACCGAAAACAACGGTATGGAGCAGATAAAAAGCATAGAGGGAGCCATCGAGGCGATACTTTACGCCGCAGGCTATCCCGTAAAATATGAAAAAATTGCAGAGGTGCTTGGACTTGACGTCCGCAACACCAAGACGCTTATCTCGCACATGAGCGAGGAGTACAACTCCGAGAGCTCCAAGCGCGGCATCAGCCTGCTTATGTTCGACGAGACCTGTCAGTTCTGCACCAAGGAGCAGTACGCTCCTTACATAAGAGAGGCTCTTGGCATACGCCGAGGCGGAAACCTCTCTGCCTCCTCTATGGAGGTTTTGGCGATAGTTGCCTACAACCAGCCCGTGACCCGTTCCTTTATCGATCAGGTTCGCGGAGTTGAC
Source organism: Eubacteriales bacterium (assembly GCA_045632105.1). Taxonomy (GTDB): domain Bacteria; phylum Bacillota; class Clostridia; order Oscillospirales; family CAG-272; genus HGM12713. Next base: position 1,264 of record JAZQVZ010000013.1, read on the forward strand.
AGCTCCTACGCCGTAAACTCGCTGATAGACAAGGCGCTTATCGAGGCGTGCGGCAGACTTGACGCACCCGGTCGTCCTATGCTCTACGCGACCACCGAGAAATTCCTTCGCGTATTCGGTCTGCGCTCGCTGTCCGAGCTTCCCGAAACCGAAATTATGCTTCCTCCCAAGGAGGACACCCCCATGGTTAACGACGGACAGATAACCATCGAGGAAGAATAAAAGCACTTTACTGACCAAAGCCTATGAAAGGAGGAAATATGACGGCGCTGATAGTGATAGGCATTATTGCCCTGTTTATAGTATTCCTCTGCACCTTGAAGGCAACCGTCACCATAGAGTACGACGGCGAGGTCACTCTCTGGGTACGAGTGCTCTTTGTGAGAATAAGGCTCATTCCCTCAAGACCCAAGAGAAAAAAGAGGTCGATGAGCAAAAAGCAGGCTGAAAAAATAAAAGAAAAGCTTGCCGAAAAGGAAGCGAGAAAGAGAGCCAAGAGGGCTGAAAAGAAACGCAAAAAGGCAGAGAAAAAGGCGGATGCCGAATCGGGAAAGGCAAAAAAGGAGAAGAAATCCCCTGCCGAGATCCTTGACATCGTATCCCTTGTCTGCAACCTTACAACCAAGATAATCAGCAGATTCTTCAAGCATCTGAAAATTAAAGTGGCTCGAATCAAAATGAAGATAGCCACCGACGATGCTGCCGCTACCGCTCTTACCTACGGCGCGGTGACACAGTCCATAAACCTGCTCTTCCCTCTGCTCGACAATGTCAAGACCCTGTCGCTTCCAAACGCCAAGGATATTGACATCACGGCAGACTTCACCTCGGAGGAAAGCGAGATAGATATAAAGATCTCCTTCGCCCTTCGCGTGTGGCACCTACTCCACGTAGCATTCGCCGCTCTCGGCGAGCTTATAAAATATTTCTTCAAGTCAGCGAAGCGCAAGGACGAGAAGAATAACCACCGTTAAAAAATTCATTCACATAAAGAAAGGAAAATCGTTATGGCAAACGAACACAAGATTCCCGAGATCATCCGCTCCTCTATGGAGAACATCCGCTCTATGGTTGACGCCAACACCATCGTAGGCGATCCCATTCCCGCAACCAACGGAACCGTGATCATTCCTATCTCCAAGGTATCCGTAGGTATCGCATCGGGCGGCGTTGATTACAATTCCAAGAAGGAGGCTCAGCCCCGTCCCCAGAACTTCGGCGGCGGCGGTGGAACGGGTATGACCGTATCTCCCGTTGGATTTCTCGTGTGTGACAAGAACGGCGACGTTGAGTTCCTTAACGTAGCATCCAAGGGCAAGCCCGATCCCGTTGATCAGATCGCTGACTTCGTGGAGAGAACTCCCGATATAATCGCAAAGATCAAGGACCTCTTCTCCAAGGAAAAGGAAGAGCCTCAGGACTAAGCCTCGTTCTTTTTGCGCCCTTCCACCCATATATTATAATATTACGTGATGGAAACGCATTTTCGAGGTTCAAATGAAGATATTTCGCAACACTCTCTCGGCGGTGCTGATAATAGCCATCGTCCTCTCCCTGCCCGTATTCTGCCTGCCGATAAGCGCAGGCGCGCCCTCGCTTTCGGCAAAAAGCGCCATTCTTATTGACGCTGAGGGCTTGACGATATTCGAAAAGAACGCAGATACGCGAATGGGAATGGCGAGCACCACGAAGATAATGACGGCTTTGGTGGTAACCGAGCTGCTCGATTTCGACACAGTGGTATCCATACCGCCCGAGGCGGTAAACGTGGAGGGCTCATCGGTATACCTCTGCGAGGGCGAGCTTCTCACCGTAGGTGAGCTTCTCTACGCCCTTATGCTGGCGTCCGCCAACGATGCGGCAGTGGCTCTCGCCATAGCGGCAGCAGGAAGCGTGGAGAGCTTTGCAGAGAAAATGAATGACCGTGCCCACGAGCTTGGGCTTCGCGACACTCATTTCGTAAACCCTCACGGTCTTAACCACGATGAGCATTACACTACTGCTCGGGATCTTGCAATGATAACCGCAGAGGCTCTGCGATATCCTGCCTTGCGGCAGATAGTCGCCACCGCCAAGACCACCATTCCTCAGGGTGTCACCCCCGACTGTCCCGAGGGAGCGGCAGAGAGATATCTTTACAACCACAACAAAATGCTCAGGCTCTATAAGGGATCGATCGGTGTCAAAACGGGCTTTACCAAGGCTACGGGCAGATGTCTTGTCAGCGCGGCTGAGCGCGACGGGCTGACACTCATAGCCGTGACCCTTAACGCCTCCGACGACTGGAACGACCACTCTGCGATGCTTGACTACGGCTATTCGCTCTACGAAAGGGTCACTCTCTTCGGCGTGGGCGAGTTCACCTGCTCCTACCCCGTTACGGGTGGCAAAGAGCAGCACGTAACCTTAGCAAACTCACAGCCCATAACCCTGACCCTCCCAAAGAACAGAGCCAAGACCGAATGCGCCGTGTACAGTCCACAGCGCTTTGAATTTGCGCCCGTTACAGAGGGTGCGCTGATAGCCACTCTGCGCGTCAGCGTAGGCGATTCTGTCGCCACCTCGCCTCTTATCGCCGCCCACGGCGTTGAGGCAAGAAAGAAAAAATAAAAAGGAAGATATATGGACTCCGTAAAGCTCCAAAAATACTTCTCGGATTGCGGCGTTATGTCAAGACGCGCCGCCGAGGAGGAGATAAAAAAAGGGCTGGTGAGAGTTAACGGAAGCGTAGCCGAGCTTGGTCTGCGCATCTCTCCCCATACCGATACCGTTGAATATAAGGGCAGGAGGATAGTACCCCTGACCCGCGAAAAAATATATATCCTACTCAACAAGCCCCGTGGATTCGTCACCACCCTCTCTGACGAGAAGGGTCGCAGAACGGTCACCGATCTTGTGGCAGACGCCCCTGCCAGGGTCTATCCCGTGGGCAGACTTGATATGGACTCGGACGGTCTTTTGCTGCTTACCAACGACGGCGAGCTGACAAACCGCCTGACCCATCCCCGACACGAGATACCCAAGATATACCACGTTACCGTAGAGGGCTCGGTGAACGCCGATATTCTCAAGGCGCTCTCCTCTCCAATGGAGATAGACGGCTACGAGATACTTCCCGTCAAGACCGAAAGGATTGGTAGCGAAAAGGGTAACACCCTGCTGCAAATGACTCTCTACGAGGGCAGAAACCGACAGATCCGCAAGATGTGTCAGAAATGCGACCTTAAGATAAAACGGCTCTGCCGTGTGGCTATCGGCGAGGTCACCATCGACGGCGTTGAGGTAGGCAAATGGCGCTATCTCACCCCCGACGAGATAAAATATCTGGGCGCGTGATTGCCTTTATAATATTGAAAGGAATTAAAAATGCTAAAGGTTCTTCCCATTCAGACCAAGGCGGAGCAGGAAGCTGTCTGCTCGGCTTGCGGTGTGAAATTTAACCCCGATCTTCTGGCGTACTCCGCCACAGTAAACGACGTTCTTGCAGGTGTCTGCCAATTCAAGCTCACCGATAAGGGCGGTATGCTCTACGATCTCGCTCCCGCCAAGGACAGCTTCGACTTTGAGGCTCTCTTTGTGCTCGGTCGTGGAACACTTAACTTCATCGACCTTTGCGGTGTACATAACGCCTGCTTCCTGGGTGCGATCCCCGACGATCAGACTGAAAGACTTATAAGGGCGATTGGCTTTAAGAAGGCAGAGGACGGCTCATATACCGTCAACCTCGAGGGCTTCTTTACCGACCACTGCCACGATAAAAACAAAAACGAGGACTAAACAATGAAAAACAAGCTTTTTAAAACAATTCTTCTGCTCTCCCTTGCGCTGATCATGGCGCTCTCTCTTGTTGCTTGCGGAAGCTCTGCGGCAAAGGCCGACAACGCAAACGGCACGTGGGGTACTGTTTCCTGGGACTACAAAAAGGACACCAAGACCCTCACCATCACGGGCGCGGGAAGTATGCCGAGCGCCGAAAGCTCGGAGCAGGTAGACTGGACGTCGGTGCGCGGAAGCGTTGAAAACATAGTTTTCGTGGGCAAGGACGGTCAGGGCATCACCGAGATCGGCGACTACGCATTCTTCGGTATGACCAACCTCAAGTCGGTAACCTTCCCCGAAACCATTACCTCTATCGGCAAGTGCGCGTTTGCATTCTGCTCCTCTCTTGAGAGCATTTCCGTTCCTTCGGGAGTTGTATCGATAGGCGAGAGCGCATTTGAGGCATGCGTTGCGCTGAAGTCGGCAACTCTTCCCGAGTCGGTCGCTAAGATCGGCGACAGAGCGTTTGCTTACGACCGCGCTTTGACAAACGTGATCGTGGCAGGTAAGGCAGAATCCCTGCCCGTTACAGTATTCGAGGGCTGCACCTCTCTCACCGCTCTCACTCTCCACAAGGATATTGCAGGATTTAACGAGGACGTATTCAAGGCGGCAGGAATCAACAGCTTCACATACGTTGAGGGTATCAGCGAAACCACCGTCATCGTGACCTACTACAAGGACACTGAGGGCAACGATCTCAGAGAAAGCTCTACGATCACCAAGGCTTACGGCGAAGGCTACAATATTTCCGCTCCCGTTATCGAGGGCTATACCATAAAGGGCGCAGGCTCCTTTACAGGCAGTGCAAGCGGCGAGGAAAAAATCGAAAGCACCTTCGTTTATGAAAAGGAAGTAATAGTTACCGAGCCCGAGGAAAGCGGCGCTCCCGAAACTACTCCCGTGGAGGACGAGGATAAGGGCGTTACCCCCGACAAAGTAATCGCACTTGTAATTATGGGCGTGGTTATCGTCGGCATATGCGTAGGCGCAGTGCTTCTGCTCCGCTCCAACAAGAAGCAGCAGAGCAAGGCCTCTACCGTGCGCAAGAACGGAAAGAAATAAGAGGTAGATATGAAGAACAATCTTGAACTTAACCTGAAGATATCCGAGGATCTGCTCCGCAAGTTCCTCTTCGTTTGCGAGAAGGAAAAAAGAAACCCCAACGCTCAGTTTGCCTTTATGGTTCGCAACAACGTAGCTTATTACGAAAAGACCAAGGGCAGGATCTCCGATGCCGAGCTTCGCAAGATCGACATCGCGGAGTATACCGAAGCAGAATAAAAACAACCCCCGTTTGTAACACAAACGGGGGTGTTTTTATTCAAACATATGCTTTTTTCTATACTCCTCTGCAAGCTCAATACAGGCAGGACGTATCTGGGACACACTAAAGCCTCGGCGACACATAGATGCGATAAGCTTTTGCATCTCGATGCGGTCGGTGGGTATTTTTTTATACTTCGCCGCTATCGCCTTTTTGCAGATCACGTCAAAATCCAAGCCCTCGTCCTCAAGAGCAAAGAGAGCCTCGTCGACTGTATCGCTTGAGTATTTGCGCTGAAGCAGGTGCGCTCGTATACGGCTCTCGCCCCAAAGCTTGCCCACGGCGATCTCTGCCTCACGCTTAGCGCTCTCGCTCTCGTTGATAAAGCCTCGCTCACAGATGCGCTCCACAGCCTCAATAACCGCGCCACGCTCCTCACCCTTAGCGATAAGCTTAGACACCAGCATATTTCTTGAACACGCGCCATAGCTCAAAATATAAAGTCCTCGGGTGTAAGCCGAATATATCCGCGACTCCTTCTCCGCCTCGTCAAAAAGCTCGGGGGAGCATTCGCCCTTGCATAGCCCAAGTCGCATAAGCGCATCGGTGGATATCACAAAGCTTCTGCGCTCACTGTGTCCGCCGTCGTAAAGCTCAAAGCAGACCGATATTCCGTCGCCGCTGCCCGCAGTCAACGACAGTATTCGAGCATTCATCAGAATTCCTCTTCCATAGTACGGATGTCGAAATCGTCATCCTCGTCGTCAAGCTCAAACTCCTCTGCGCCCTCGGGAAGCTGATCCTTCAGCGAGCGTATCTTGGCGTCAAGCTCTGCAAGGAATGCAGGGTTGCTCTCAATATACTTACGCACGTTATCCTTACCCTGACCGATCCTCTCGCCGTTATAGGAGAACCAAGAGCCACTCTTCTTGATGATATCAAGAGTTATAGCGTAATCAATGATCTCGCCCGAGCGGGAGATTCCCTTGCCGTAAAGAATATCAAACTCCGCGGTCTTGAAGGGGGGAGCCACCTTGTTCTTAACCACCTTGCAACGAACACGGTTACCGTAAATATCGTTGCCGTTCTTAAGAGGCTCTGCCTTTCTGACGTCTATTCTTACAGAGGAATAGAACTTCAGCGCGCGTCCGCCGGGGGTGGTCTCGGGGTTACCGTACATAACGCCCACCTTCTCACGAAGCTGGTTTATAAACACAACTATACTGTTGCTCTTGGAAATGATAGCCGAAAGCTTTCTCATCGCCTGGGACATAAGACGAGCCTGAACGCCGACGGTTGCCGCGCCCATATCGCCCTCGATCTCCTGTCTGGGAACCAAAGCCGCTACCGAGTCAACTACTACTATATCGACCGCTCCCGAGCGTACGAGCTGCTCGGTGATGTTCAGCGCGTCCTCGCCGCAGTCGGGCTGGGACACGAGCAGATTGTTGATGTCAACGCCAAGTGCCTTTGCATAAACGGGGTCAAGAGCGTGCTCAGCGTCGATAAACGCCGCCTCGCCGCCTGCCTTCTGCACCTCTGCGACTATGTGAAGAGCAACGGTGGTCTTACCCGAGGACTCGGGGCCGTAGATCTCGATTATTCTTCCTCTCGGAACACCGCCGATACCAAGCGCTAAGTCAAGAGAGATCGAGCCCGTGCTTACAGCCTGAACCTCCATATGCGAGTTATCGCCAAGGCGCATTACCGAGCCTGCGCCGTGCTTCTTCTCTATCTGAGAAAGCGCGGTATTAAGAGCCTTCTTCTTTGCCTCAGCATCGCTTCCGGGGGCAGCCATCAATTCTATCTTTTTCTTTTGAGCAGTAGCCATATTTGCACCTCACAAGTAAATTCATTGTATCATTACGTGACCATTATACACCCAATTCCCCACCCTGTCAAGGGCTTTTTGAAAATATTTTTCCAAAAACGGAATTTTTCTTCCGTTTTTTTATCGTTTTTGGAATTTTGTACATTTAATTTTCCGTTTTTAGCAAAAAAGACCTAAAGATTTGATTTATTCAAAACCTTGCGCGCCAAACCGCTCCCCATCCACAACAAAAAAAATCCCTCGCGTTTCCGCGAGGGATGATTTTTATAGGCTTATGCGAAGAGCCACTTGTCAAGCTCCTTAAGAGCGTTGTCGTATGCGTTCTTCTTTGCAGTGTACTTCTGCTGGATGGTTCCGCCGCCATGGAGGGAATCCTTCCATACTCTGTTAATTACACGCTCAAGCATAGGAGAGTAGATAGTCTCGAACTCGTAGCCGAGGTTATCAATGATAGTGGTGAAGATGGTGATGGACTTGGTAACGTGTCCGTCAGAGTCATCGGTTCCGAAGAACTTAGGCTTAATGATCTTCTCGAAGTAGTAACCACGAACGTAGGTGTAGGAGTACTCAGTGCCATACTGGAGGTATGCGCTTACTGCCTCACCCTTGGTGGGAACCGAGCTCTTAGAGTGATCGAGAACCATCATACAGGTGAAGTAATCCTGAGAAGTGGTAGCGTACTGCTCCTGCTTAGTGTCGTACTTAGGCCAGCAAAGGATAGCGTATCTGTCCTTCATCTCACGGATAGCAAGGTTGCTTGCCTTATCCCAGAAGATAACGTCGCCCTTGAAGAGGATGTGACCGGATACGAAGTGACCGCCGGTACCACAGGTACACTTGTCGCTCTTCTTCTCGGTGAATACGTCCCAAGCGTTTCCGCCTGCGCCGTAAAGCTTACGGAAGTCCTCGAGAGCCTTCTCTGCCTTAGTGTTGTTGGTAAGGTTAAAGGTGTGTGTGCCGTCAGCGTTGGTAGTTACAAAGCTGAGGTCCCATGCGTAAGGAATAGCCATACCGGGCTGCTCAGGGAAAGTAGCACCCTGAATGGATACACCGTAGATGTCGTTACACTCGGAGTCGCTACCGCCGTTTATGTAAGTAGAAGCCCATCTGTACATCTCAGCGTAGGTCCACTGACCGCTAAGAACGAGGTCCTGAATATCTGCAGGGTCGTCGCTCTGACGAAGTCTGTCATAGAGGTCCATGTTGTGCCAGATTATCATGGAGGAGTCGAACATAGAAAGGTTCATATCTCCTGCGCAAAGATAAAGCTTACCGTTTACGGTACCGTTCTGGTAGATACCCTGGTTCCAGCAAGCAAGGCTGAAATCAAAGTAGGGGAAGGTATCCTCATCAAGAAGATTGAGGTAGTAGTCACGGAGAGCGGCATTCATTCCATCGTAGCCCCAGTTAGCAACGATATCGATCTCGTGAAGCTTGTTGTCAACGTCACGGGTAAGGATCGGAATGAAGTCGGACTGCCAGGTATTATAGTTGTCGTTTGCAGCAAGAGTGATGCTAACGTCAACGTTAAGGTTACCCTCGATAACTTCGTTTCTCTCTGCGATTGCAATGTCAAGCTCGTCGTCACCGACGTCCTTCTTTTCCCACTCACGGGAAACCTTCTCGTCGTTACGAACGAGAACTGTCAGCTCTTCACCGTCAAGATCGATGGTGCTCCAATCGGTCTTACCGATAAGCGCTTCCTGACCGTACTGGTCTGTTGCCTTGGGTGCTTCAGTGCTACCAGCGCCGGTGGTCTGCTTTGTGTCGCTGTTACAAGCGATCAAAGAAAGTGCCATGGTGCAGCACACCAAAAGAAGTGCAATAACTCTTTTCATAAATCCTCCTTGTTTTAGATGTGTTATTTGCGCGGTATTGAGGCTCTGAGATAAAGCACCAACACCATTTCTTATGCTTTTGTCACGGGTCCGTGCCAAAAGGGCATTCATACATAATAATTAAACCACAAATAGGCATATTTGTCAAGATGTTTTTTGCTTTTAATAAAAAACCTGACAAAAAAATCTACAAATTTGCTCTTGTTTGGGCTCGGCTTACTCGCCAAGCTCGTCGAGGGTAAGACTGAAGCTGTCAAGGTAGGTGTTGCAGAACCAATCCACCTCGGGCAGACTGCGGTATTTCTCCACCTCTGCTCTCAAGGATTCCTTTGCCATTGCAAACTCCCTGTTTCCTGCATTAAGCTCTTCAACGCACTTTATGTACGCCGAAAGCTTGTCCGCAGCCTTGATTATCTTATGCTCGTCCGAGGCGGTGTCCACCTCGATGATAGCCCTGTAATCCTCTCTGAACTCCTCGGGGAGCATCGCTATCAGCCTTTCGTTGGCGATATGCTCGATGTCCTTGTAGGAGCGACGGATATCCTCGTTGTAATACTTGATAGGCGTGGGCAGATCTCCCGTCATGACCTCGCTGGTCTCGTGATAGAGCGCCATTGTGGCTATTCTGTCGGGATCAAGGCTTCCGCCGAATTTTTTGTTTCGTATCAGCGCCAGCGCGTGGGCAAGCTGCGCTACCTGCGCCGAATGCTCTGCTATATTCTCGGTGGTGACCGATTTCATCAGTCCCCAACGGCGAATAAATTTCATCCTCGCCATATAGGCGAAAAAGTTGCAGCTCATTATTCCTCTTCTGCTACGATAGCAAGTCCAAGCTCCTTAAGAGCGCCTGCATCGGGCGCAGAGGGACACTTGGTCATAAGCTCGGAAGCGTTCTGTACCTTGGGGAATGCTATAACGTCGCGGATATCCTCAAGACCGAGAAGCAGAGTTACAAGTCTGTCAAGACCAAACGCAAGACCGCCGTGAGGGGGTACTCCGTAACGGAATGCCTCAAGGAGATAGCCAAACTTTTCCTTTACCTCATCGTCGGTAAGTCCGAGAACCTCGAACATCTTGGACTGGATTCCGTGGTCGTGGATACGGATAGAACCGCCGCCAAGCTCGGTGCCGTTAAGAACTATATCGTAAGCCTTTGCGCGAACTCTTCCGGGATCGCTGTCAATGTACTGAAGGTCCTCGTCCATAGGAGAGGTGAAGGGGTGATGCTTCGCATAGAAGCGTCCGTCCTCCTCGCTGTACTCAAGCAGCGGGAACTCGGTTACCCAGAGGAACTTGAAATCGAAGGGATCGAGCATTCCAAGGCGCTTTGCGCACTCGCAACGGAGAGCGCCGAGAGAGTCGTAAACTACGCTGTTCTTGTCTGCAACGATAAGAACGAGGTCGCCTGCCTCTGCTCCGACTGCGCTCTTGATAGCCTCGTTCTCCTCTTCGGTGAGGAACTTAGCGTAAGAGGAAGAGATCTCTCCGCTCTCAGCCCACTTGAGCCAAGCAAGGCCCTTTGCGCGATAGGACTTAACGAACTCTACCAGAGAGTCGATCTCCTTACGGGAGAACTTTGCTCCACCCTTTACGTTGATAGCGCGAACCGAGCCGCCGTTCTCGATAGCGCCTGCAAATACCTTGAAGCCGCATCCTGCAAGGATAGACGAAAGGTCGCAAAGCTCAAAGCCGAAACGGATGTCGGGCTTGTCCGAGCCGAAGCGGTCCATAGCCTCCTGATAAGGCATACGAACGAAGTCCTCTTCAATATTTATATTCATGTACTCGCGAAGAACGTACTTGAGGAAGCCCTCGTGTACTCTGATCACGTCGTCCTCGGTAACGAAGGACATCTCGGTATCCAGCTGAGTGAACTCGGGCTGACGGTCAGCGCGGAGGTCCTCGTCACGGAAGCAGCGAGCGATCTGGAAGTAACGGTCAAAGCCCGATACCATCAAAAGCTGCTTGTAGAGCTGGGGGGACTGAGGAAGAGCGTAGAATTTGCCCTTGTGAACTCTGGAGGGGATGAGATAGTCACGAGCTCCCTCGGGAGTAGGCTTACAAAGGTTGGGGGTCTCTATATCAACGAAGCCGTTGTCTGCATAGTAATCTCTTGCAAGCTTGCTGATGCAGGAGCGAGCAATGATATTTCTCTGCATATCGGGACGGCGGAGGTCAAGATAGCGGTGGCGCAGACGAAGCTCTGCGTTAACCTTGCTGTTCTCGGTTATCTCAAAGGGAGGGGTCTCTGCCACAGAGAGGATCTTGAACTCGTCAACTGCGATCTCTACCTCACCCGTGGGAAGATTCTTGTTTATTGCTCCCTCGCCACGGCGGCGTACAACGCCCTTAGCAAGAAGCACGAACTCTGCTCTTACCGAGAACGCCTTGGAGAAGATCTCTCTGTCGGTGGTGTCGTCAAAAGCAAGCTGAAGTATACCGCTTCTGTCACGGAGGTCGATGAAGATAAGAGCGCCGAGGTCTCTCTGCTTCTGAGCCCAACCCATAACGCAAACTCTCTCTCCAACGTTTGCAGCGCTAAGCTCTGCACAAAGATGTGTGCGCTTGTCTGCATGTGTCAATAATTCTGCCATAGTTTATATATCCTTTCAATGAATGATTTATTATATTACGTTCCCGTTCTTATCAAAGAGGGGAAGCTTTTCAAGATAGATTATGTCCTCTCGCTCCTGAGCGTCGCCCTCTGCGAGAATGGTCATCTTTCCTACCACGTTTCCTTCAGCCTCTGCAACCAGCTGCTCGATAGCCGAGAGCGACTCGCCCGTGGAGATAACGTCGTCGACAATAAGTATGCGCTTGCCCTTCATCAGAGCCGCATCGGCTCCGTCAAGATAGAGCTTCTGCTCCTTGGCGGTGGTGATAGAGCGCACCGATACCTCGAACACGCCGTCCATATAAAGCTTTGGAGCCTTTCTTGCCAGAAAATACTTCTGGTTTCCCGCAATTCTCGCCATTTCGTGAACCAGCGGAATTCCCTTTGCCTCGGCAGAGATAAGATAGTCGTACTCGGGGGCTCTCTCGAGCAGCTCCTTTGCACAAGCGGTGGTCAGCTCGGGGTCACCGAAGATGACGAAGGCGCCTATCATAAGCTCGTCGCTGATGGGACAGAGCGGCAGGGCGCGGTCAAGACCTGCGATTTTCATTTTGTGATGCATTCTTGCCATACGAATAATCTCCTTTGCAATATAAAGCGCAATGCTACATAATATATTATACACCTATTTTCAAAAAAGTCAATTCCTTCTTTCTTTATTTTCAAACTTTTACTCCTCTAAACAAAAAAAGAAGGCTTT
>JAZQVZ010000014.1:0-21091 GCA_045632105.1 Eubacteriales bacterium
ATCATTGTTTCCTGCAAGCTCGATTCCGTGACCTGCCAGCTCATCACGGTCGTTTGAAGACAAAAATCCGGTATCATTGATAGTTGCAGGGAATTCTCCCTCACAAAGACCTATAACGAAGGCGTACTTGGGATTAGAAGCGCGGAGCATAGACGCGGAGCCAATGGTTACCTCGTCTATGGACGTGGGTATCGTGCCAATGTCGGTCTTATCAAATATGTTTTTGAGGATAAGCATAAACTCCTCGGAGTCAGCTGTTTCGTCACCTATGATTTCTCCTACGTCAGCAAGAGTACGGAGCATAAGTGCGTATATTCCCGAAAGCTCGCGTGCCTGCTTGAGGTCGTTTCGGTTAGCCGCCTTTTTTGCAAGCTCTGCAAGCTTTTCCTCGAGCTCTACCTCGACCATAAAGGCATAGATCGCTCTGCACATATCTCCAATGTTTTCTGCGGCATCAAGGGTTACAAATAGCTTTATAAGGGGCTCTGTAAGTTGAGCACGAACCTTGTTTGCGCATTTTAGTATCTCCTCGCCGCGAGGAGAAAGCTTTTGTGCGAAGCCATCGGGATTCATTGTCCAGTCTCCGTCTAAAAAGCTATTACCGTGTATGTTCCAGGTGTTTACGTATTCCTCGAAGAGATCTGCATCTCTGGGGTCGATATTACAAAGTCCGGTTTTGATATAGGATATAACGTCGTTCTTTTGCCAATTATATTTCTTAATGCGAAGAGCAGAAAGTATAAATTTAACCGAAGGCATAGTACAAAGCTCTGCCTTTTGAGCAAAATAGAAGGGAATGTCGCTCTTCTTAAGTGCGGTATCAAGAATTCCTCTGTATTTTTCAGTGTCGCGGGATATAATAACGATATCTCTGCATCTTTCGCCCTCACGAAGAAGCTGGCGAATGTGAGCAGCAACAGCCTCAGCTTCAGCATAAGGTGTGTCGCATATCTCGCTTATAATGCTTCCGTCGGGTGGTGGAGCGATACTGCTATCAGCACCCATTTCCCAAATATTCGTGGAAAGATAACTAAGACAAGGGGAGCAAGCGCGCATATTTTTACTAAGCACGATCTTTTCGTAACCGCCGCATCTTTCAGCTGACTCTACCAGCTTCTTATGGGAATCTTCGATGCTTTTAGTGCTTACGTTGGATCTGTCGGGAGAAGATAGCGGCATAGTTACGGTAACGTTATCTGCCCCTTTGAATATCTGCTCGATTATGCGGTGCTGAACAGCGGTGAACGATGTAAACGAATCTATATATACGTTGGTTCCACTAAAGAAATTATGGATTTTCAGCACATCATAAAGACGCTGAAGGTCGTCGGCAGAGTCGCTGTATTTTTCTGCTATGAAGTTGTCAAAGCAGGCGTATATCATAGAAAGGTCGCGCAAACGTGCTCTGAGTGGCGAGTCAGTGGGGAGTTTATTCGATACTAGCTCAAGCGCCGCTGCGCTTACACCGTTCGCCTTGAATTCGTTTACTGCGCTTATCATCATATCAGTTACTCGAGGATCGCTAGAGCTTTTTCCAAGGCTTACAATCAAACCCTCAAGATCTCGCATGCTTTTCCACATAAGAAGAGAGCGCATAGGTGCAGTCAGGTAGGAATAGGAAAGATCACCGTATTCGCGACAAACTCGGTTGTAAAGGCGAGAAAAACCTAAAACCTCGAGATTCAATTGCGAAGAGGCAGGAAGAAGATCCAAGGTCTGTCTCTCAAATTGGAGAGCCTCCTGGTCGGGAACCAGTAAAAATGAGTGGATTCCATTTTTTGCATCCTCTTGTATCATATTTAAAATGGCAGTGGTTTTTCCGCTACCCCAGGTTCCGTAAATAATTTTTATCATAACTTTACCTACCTTTGTGTGATGCTAATACTATATCATTATATATTATATCATATAGCTGTCCAAAAAACAAGAATATCATTGGGATTTGAGTGCGATAAAGAGCAAGAAAAATGTCAAAAATGTGTTTTGTTCAGTAACTGTTAGAAATTTCTTCATAGAACGGTCACAAAAAAATTGTATAATTATAATTGGATAATTGTAAAAAATCTATTTAAAGCTTCGGAAAGGAAAGGTTATGAAAGAGTTCGATAAAGATATTGACGAAAAAGACAACCAAGCATCTGCCGATACAAATAATAAAAAACCTTTAGATGAGGTGACTTATGATAACACTTTTGAAAATATTCAAGAAAGCGTCAAAGCAAATGAAGAAGGGCTTGACGAAGAAAATGAAAATAATGAAGAAAAAGAGGAAGCAGCTTTCGGTCAAGGCGAAGCTGATGGCCGAGAAGAAAAGGGTAATGGAGGACAAGATGGATCAGCTGAGCCTGTAAAGCAGCAATATTCATCCTGTTATAGCCCCCCATACTATGTGCCGAACTTTACTGTGAGCCAGCCTGTGTACGAGAAGGCCGAAAATACTAACGGCAGCAAGAGCAGACTTTTGGTTGGCATTATTGCTGTTTTGGCTGTGGCTGTGTGTTTGCTTTTGGCTGCGGTCGTAGGACTTATGAAATATGTGTCAAATGACAAGGGCACAATAATAGATCTTAGTAACGAAGGAATGAGCGTAATACAGAACTCTCCTCAGATTGAGGTTAACAAAAATACCGATGAAGTCTATGTTCCTCAAACGCTCCCTGAGATTGTGAGCAGAGTTGGAAACAGCGTTGTTGAGATAAAGACCTCTGAGGTTCAATCTTCTTTTTACGGACAGTACGTTAATAGCGGTGCAGGAAGCGGGGTATTAGTTACACAGAGTGAAGAGGCAGGATATCTGATCACTAACTATCACGTTATAGCCTCTTCAAATCCAAAAAATTCCGCATATGTGGACGAGATAACGGTAATTCTCAACAACGATGAAGAATACAACGCAGTTGTACTTGGCGGAGATGAAAGCATAGATCTTGCGGTGCTGAGAATCGAGAAGAAAGCCAAGGAAAAGTTTACTGTGGCGGATTTTGGAGATAGCAGTAAGTTGCTCGTAGGACAGAGCATAATCGCTATCGGAAACCCTTTGAGGTCTCTCGGAGGCACTGTTACAGACGGTATAATAAGCGCCCTTGACAGACGAGTAAATATAGACGGATTCAATATGGTCCTTCTTCAGCATAATGCAGCTATTAATCCCGGAAACTCGGGTGGGGCTCTCTTTGATATGATGGGAAATCTCGTAGGAATCGTAAACGCTAAATCCTCTGACAGTGGAATCGAGGGCCTTGGATTTGCAATACCCTCAAATATAGCCCTTAACTTCCTTAATCGTGTTATGGTAGTAGAGCCTGCAATAGGAATCCAGGTTCAGTATGGCCGTCTTGACAATGTATATGGACTTTATGTGGTGACAGCTACCAACAGCGATTTTGTAAAATACGATAAGATCATCGAGGTTAACGGCGAGGCTATTGAGAGCGCTGCTCAATATTATGCCATTATAGATTGCCTTAAGATAGGTGATGAAGCCACTATCACCGTAGAAAGAAACGGTGAAGTTCAAGAAATAAAAGTAACTTTAGGTGAATAAAATATTGAAATAATTTACCAAAGAGTGTATAATATATACATCTGAAAGCGCCTCGGCAGACATGAAGGAGCTGAGGCGCTTTTTATACGGAGGAAATATGTACAATATTCTTGTAGTTGACGACGAATCCAGAATAAGATCTATAATAAGAAAATACGCCGAGTTTGAAGGACATACTGTTACCGAGGCGGCTGATGGAATGGAAGCGGTCCATTTTTGCAGAAGTGCGCAGTTTGATATCATTATTATGGACATAATGATGCCTGAACTCGATGGATTTTCAGCGTGCAGAGAGATAAGAAAAATATCTCAAACACCTATAATTATGCTTTCTGCAAGAAGCGAGGAATACGATAAGATAAACGGATTTGAGTTGGGAATAGACGACTATGTGGTCAAGCCCTTCTCGCCCAAAGAGCTGATGCTTCGAATAGATGCAGTAATGAAGAGAGTAGGCAGAAGCGCCGCTGTAACTCCTAAAAAGGAGAACGTAGTGGTATCTCTTGACAATGGGGGCCTTAAGGCTGACGTTACCGCTCGCATTGTGTATATAGATGGCGAGAGAGTGGAGATGTCGCCCAAGGAATACGACCTGTTCTTCTATATGCTTGAGAACAGAAACGTCGCTATATCCAGAGAGAAATTTATAAGTGACGTATGGGGATATGATTTCTACGGGGATGTTAGAACTTTGGATACTCATATAAAGTTACTTAGAAAGAGCCTTGGCAGATACGCTAATATGATAGTTACCCTTAGAGGTGTGGGATACCGCTTCGAGGCTTGATATTTGTCGATAAAACTAAAAGAAGGGAGGAGAGCAAATGAACGCTTGGGTGCGCCGCAGAGAACGACACAGAATGGGTATAAAATGGAAGATGTTTGCAATACTTATCTGCTTTGTTGCGCTTTTTGCCGCAACGCTGTGGGTGTTCCAGATACAGATGCTCAACTTCTTTTATCAGAATGCTAAGTTCAACGAGTTTGATAATACTGCAGATTCATTGGCACTTGTACTTGGTAGTGACACTGAGGTATCAAATGCCAGCGAGATATATGCGGAGGAATATTACAACGATATATGGGTCTATCGTCTTAACGACGGCAAGCTTGACTCTAACCGACCTATAGTATATGCCGAGGGCGCAAGGGATAATTACGGACTCTTTATAGAATCGAGCTTTAATGAGCTTTATGCGCGAACTGTGGCAAACGGCGGAAGCTACATAGCAATGGTTCCTATGAAAAACTTCTCGCAGAGCTACTTTGAAATGAAGGTGGTTAAGGATAATCAGGGGCATTCCGAGCAGTATCCGTTTGTGTCCGGAAGCACAAAAGATATGACCGCCATTTATTTGAGCGTGTATACAGTGGGTGAACAGAGTTATCTTATAGTGCAGAGGTCTTACGTAGCACCGATGGAGGCAATGATAAACACGCTTGAAAATCAGGCGTTGTTTATGGGTGGCATACTGATAATTTTTGCTCTTGTGCTTGCGCTGATACTTTCTAAGCTTATAACAAAGCCGATAGTACGTATAAATTATTCGGCAAGAAATCTTGCTGTTGGTAAATATGGCGTAGAGTTTTCGGGTCGCGGATACAGAGAGATCGAAGAGCTTTCCGATACGCTTAACATAGCCGCAAGAGAGCTTTCTAAAAACGACGTGCTCCAGAAGGAGCTTATCTCTAATGTTTCTCACGATCTTCGCACCCCTCTGACTATGATAAAGGGTTATAGCGAGGTAATGAGAGATATTCCCGATGAGAATACTCCGGAAAACATTCAGGTAATAATAGACGAAACCGAGCGTCTTACCGGACTTGTAAACGATATGCTCGATCTGTCGAGAATACAGTCGGGAGCAAGAAGACCTGAAATGATAGAATTTTCTCTTACAGAGCTGGTAAGCAATACAATGTTCAGATATGAGCGACTTACAAGACAGGATGGTTACAGCATAGATTTTGTCACTGAGGAAGATGTGTCTGTTGTGGCGGATAGAGGCATGATTTTACAGGTGATTTATAACCTGATAAACAATGCTATAAACTACACGGGCTCTGATAAGTGTGTTAAGGTGCTTCAGGAGATAAACGGCGACGTGGTAAGAATAAGCGTTACAGATACAGGTGCTGGAATAGTAGAGGAAGATATCCCCTATATCTGGGATAGATACTATAAGGTTGATAAGGTCCATAAGCGCGCCGCCGTAGGAACGGGTCTTGGCCTTTCTATAGTTAAGGGCATACTTGAACTTCATAACGCCACCTATGGTGTTACTACCACGATCGGCAAGGGAACTACCTTCTGGTTTGAGCTTAAGTGTGTTCGTTGATAGTAAAATATAAGTGAGGACATCCTGGTGAATATACTTATAAAAGAGGCATTGCGCTGTCCTATATGCGGCGCAGAGATAGAAATAGAGGGCAGATCGTTGTTTTGCGGAGGCGCAAAGAAGCATTGTTACGATCTTGCTTCCTCGGGGTACGTAAATCTGTCGGCTCCCGGTCAGAGCAACGGAGGGGATTCCAAGGGGGCTGTAAGGGCAAGAAGCGCATTTTTGGATACTCAGCATTATCGTCCTATATCTGACGGCATATGCAGACTTATCAAAAAGCATTGCCCTGAGGATGCGCTGGTAATAGATGCGGGCTGTGGAGAGGGATATTATTCCACCGCTATAGCAAAGAGCGGCTGCTCGGTGGCGGGATTTGATCTTTCGAAATTTGCTTGCGAGGCGGCGTCAAAACGAGTGAAAAGAGAAGGCCTTGAAAACGCATTTTTCGGTGTTGCGAGTGTATTTGATATGCCGCTTACGGATAACTGTGCAGATGCAGTGGTCAACGTTTTCGCTCCCTGTGTAGAGCAGGAATATTCGAGAGTGCTTAAGAATGATGGCGTTCTGATGGTGGTATATGCGGGACCTGATCATTTGTTGGGCTTGAAGCGCGCCATTTACGAGCAGACGCACACCAACGAGGAAAGAGCAGATCTCCCCAAAAATATGAGGGAGATTGATCGCGAAAGACTTCAGCTTAAGATAAAAGTAAGCGGTAACGAGAATATAAAAAATCTTTTCGCAATGACACCGTATTATTGGAGGACTTCGCAGAGCGATGTTGAAAAGTTGGATTCTCTTAGTGAGCTTGAGAGCGAAATAGATATAATATTTGCGATATACAAAAAAGAAAATTGATTGGAGATGCAATGGACACCCTTAACATCACACTTGTGATACCGATGTACAACGAGAGCGGTATCATAAAGGATACGGCAAAGACACTTGATAAATATATGAGGGCGAACTTTGATAACTACGAGATACTTTTCTCGGATGACGGTTCTGTTGACGGCTGTGGTGATATAGTCAGAGAGCTGGGGCTGGATAGTGTAAGAGTGACCGGATATAAAGAGAATAAAGGCAAGGGTGGAGCCGTAAGACATGCGATGCTTGAGGCAAAAGGTGAGATAGTAGTGTTCACTGATGCCGACCTTGCTTACGGTACCGACGTTATAAGAGCAGCGTATGACAAGATGATGGGAGAACCCGACGTGGCGATGCTTATCGGCTCTCGCAATCTCTGCCGTGACGGCTACGAGGGCTACACGGCGCTTCGTAAGCTTATGTCCAAATCATACATAAAGCTTTTGGGATTGATGGGAGGGTTTCGTCTTTCCGATTCGCAATGCGGATGTAAGGCATTCAGGAATAATGCTGCAAAGGATATTTTTGGAAGAGGAAAAGTAAATAGCTTTGCTTTTGATTTTGAATGTATTCTTTGGGCGCAAAGGCTTGGATATAAAATTGCTGAGATGCCCGTGAAGATAATCAACCATAGAGAATCTACTGTACGAGTATTCAGGGATACGATTAAGATGCTCCGTGATGTTTACGGCATTCGTAAACGCATAAATAAAGAATTTAATTCATAAAGTAAGGAGAAAGTATGGAATTTTCAAGACTTTTAGAGGATAGAAGAAGTATAAGAGCTTACAAAGAGGGAGTTGAAATATCCAAAGAGGATATAGAAAAGATGATTTACGCCGCACAGCAGGCACCCTCTTGGAAAAACTCTCAAACCGGTAGATATTACGTGGCGCTTTCTGCTGAAGCAGTTAAGGAGTTTAGAGACAACTGTCTTCCCGGATTTAATTACGAAAGAACCGAAAACGTATGCGCTTTTATTGTAACCGCTTTCGAAAAGGGAGAGTCGGGATTCAAGCCCGACGGAGAGCCCGCAGATGAGAGTGGCGACGGTTGGGGCTGTTACGACCTTGGACTTCAGAATGAGAATCTTTTGCTTAAGGCGAGAGAGCTTGGCTATGATACGCTGATAATGGGTCTTCGCAAGGAGGAAAATATTCGTCGAATTATGAATATTCCCGAAACACAGAGGGTGATGAGCGTTATTGCCGTAGGTAAGCGCACGGCTGATCCCGCAAAGCCTGACAGAAAGGCTCTTGATGAGATTTTGAAAATATTCTAAAGTAAAAGCCATCTGCAAACGCAGATGGCTTTTTTGCCTTTTAAAATAAAAGAAATTTGCAATTAACGCTTGAAAAATCATAGGGTTTGGTGTATAATATATCTGTATGATTTTAGATATATCAAAGGAGAAATAAAATGTCGGAATGTACTCATAACTGTTCCACTTGTTCCTCGGGATGCTCCTCTAAGGAGAAGGTAAGCCTTAAGGAACAGCCTCACGCTCTTAGCAGCGTAAAGCATATAATCGCAGTTGTCAGCGGAAAGGGTGGAGTAGGAAAATCTCTCGTTACTTCCATGCTGGCTGTAAATATGCAGCGTCTTGGCTACAAGACCGCGATTCTTGATGCGGATATCACAGGTCCCTCTATTCCTAAGTCCTTTGGACTTCAGGCGGGTATTGACGGTGACGAGAGCGGAATGATCCCTCCCACAACTACCTCGGGAATCGACGTAATGTCTGTAAACCTTATGCTTGATGATGAAACCAAGCCTGTAGTATGGAGAGGTCCTGTTATCGCAGGCGTGGTAAAGCAGTTCTGGACTGATACTATCTGGCATGATATTGATTATATGTTCATCGATTGCCCTCCCGGAACAGGTGACGTTCCTCTGACCGTTTTCCAGTCTATCCCGATAGACGGAATAGTTATCGTAAGCAGCCCTCAGGAGCTCGTATCTATGATAGTTGCCAAGGCGGCTAATATGGCTAATATGATGGACGTTCCCGTTTACGGCCTGGTTGAGAATATGAGTTACGTTAAGTGCCCTGATTGCGGCAAGGAGATAAAGGTATTTGGCGACAGCCATATCGATGAGGTAGCAGAGAAGTTCGGTTACGATCTTCTTGCTCGTATTCCTATGGATCCTAAGCTTACCGCATTGGTAGATAAGGGCTGGATCGAGATGATGGACAACGATTATCTTGAGACCGCGGCTGAAATAATCGTAAACAGAACCCAAAAGAAGCTCTAAAATCACAGAAAGGAGTATGAATTTGAAGAAATATACGTTGGCAGTATCGCTGATTCTTTCGATCATCCTGCTCCTTTTTATTATTTTTATTGCATTTAATCGTGCAGTGGTTTTAGGAGCTTCACAATCTACCATTTTTCCTTGCGGGAGTGAGTATGAGGTAGATAAGTGTTATGATGCTATTGTTGTTCTTGGCGCGGGTATAAGAGCGGATGGAACTCCCTCTCATATGTTGGGGGACAGACTGCGTGCGGCTGTTGCTTTATATAAAGCAGGCGTATCGCAAACAGTAGTTCTGAGCGGAGATAATTCGGGTGAGGATTATGACGAGGTATCCGCAATGGTTAAATATTGCCTCGAAGAAGGAATACCTGTTGAGGATATTGTCCGTGACGACATTGGCTTTTCCACTTATGAAACTATGTACAACGCCATAGCTTCTATGGGGTATCGAAATATTATTGTGGTGACACAGGAGTATCATCTTTACAGGGCGCTTTATTCCGCAGAGAAAATGGGTGCGAACGCCGATGGCTTTTCGGCGGATTATCGGAGCTATTCGGGACAGTTGATTCGCGACGTGCGTGAGTATTTTGCCAGAGCCAAGGATTTTTTGAAGGTAAATCTATCCTTTGAATAAAGCAAAGGACGGCGCAGACCTTGCACCGTCCTTTACCGATATTTATTTTGAGGAATAATAATTGCAGGTGATGGGGATATCATTCAGAATGCGATTTCCTTCACCTATTTCGATTGCAGCAAAATCCGCCGCACTACCTTCATAGTTTATTTTTGTAAGATTTTTTACTCCGTAAAAGGCATGGTTAGATATGCTTTTTACATTAGGGTTAAGTAGATAGGTGTTTCCTGCTCGGTTGGCGGGGTAGCATATAAGAGTACTTTTGTTTTTAGAAAACAAAATCCCGCCCCAAGAAGAAAAACTGCCGTTATAGCTATCAACGCTTATCACTACAAGCGATGAGCAACCCTTGAACGCTCCTTCTCCAATGCTTTCTACCGTATAGGGAATAAATATCGACATAAGCTGATCGCAGCCCTCAAAAGCTCCCGATGCTATACCGATTACTCTATCACCGGATGGGCTCTTTTCGGGGATCTCAAGCTCCTCTCCTATATAGCTTCCTATACTTAAAACTATACAAGTACCGTCACCGTTACTCTCAAACGCAAGGCTTTTGGGACTGTCGGGGGGATATGTAACTCGGTTTGTTTCGATCCTTACCGTTTCGGATTCGGTTTGCTGTGGCTCCTCTGCGGGCGGCTCACCTGTTGCTGATATAAGTAACAGGGCGGAGAGTATTATAGCTATAGATGCTACGAAAATGCACACGCCAATAATAATTTTTTCTTTTGACAGCTTTGATATAATATCCTTTATTTTTTTCATTTTGAACTCCTTTGCTTTTTCTGTTTATATAGTAACATAATTGGAAGAAAATGTCAATTATTATCCTTCGACAGAAAGCGATGCAAAGGGGCGTATATACACTAAGTTTGACAAGTATCAGCATAAAGACAGATAATTCTGCGCTAAAATGCGAAACAATATAACAAAGATTTTTTTAAGGAGACAAGCGATTTTGAGAATAAAAGACATCAATATAGAGCACGGACTTATGCTTGCTCCTATGGCAGGCGTTACCGATAGAATTTTTAGAGAAATTTGTAGAGCAAACGGAGCCGAATATACCGTCAGCGAAATGGTATCGGCAAAGGCTCTTTGCTATGAGCAGAGATCTAAGCGAAAGGAATTTTCTTCGTCTTCAACCGCAGAGCTTGCCACGGTTCTTGCAGAGGATAAGCCTATAGCTATTCAGATATTTGGCAGAGAGCCCGAATTTATGGCAGAGGCGGCAAGGATGCTGGAGAGCGGAGGATACAAGGGCTGTCGTTCAACTGCGGCTCCCGATGCAATAGATATAAACATGGGATGTCCTGTGAGGAAGATAACCTCCAACGGCGAAGGAAGCGCGCTTATGAAGGAACCGAACTTGGCGGGACGTGTTGCCGAGGCGGTTTGCAAAAGCGTTAGTATTCCTGTAACGGTAAAGATCCGCGCAGGCTGGGATCGCAATTCTAAAAACGCTGTAGAGGTAGCAAAGATTCTTGAGAGCGTAGGCGTTGCGGCTATATGCGTTCACGCGAGAACTCGCGAGCAGCAGTACACTCCCGGAATAGATTTGTCGGTTATAGAAGCGGTAAAGAATGCTGTGAGCATACCTGTTATAGGCAACGGAGACATCTATACGGCGCAGAACGCCATTGATATGATCAATAAAACGGGCTGTGACGGTGTAATGATAGGCAGGGGTGCTATGGGTAACCCTTGGATATTCGATGAAATAAGATGTTCCATTGACGGCAAGGAATACTCTCGACCCTCTACGGAGGAAAGAATTGATCTTGCGCGTCGCCAGCTTTGCCAAATGGTAGAGGAGCAGGGAGAGCGCACAGGACTTGCTCAGGCTAAAAAGCATATGGCGTGGTATATTGCCGGTTTGAGAGGAAGTGCCTCGGCGAGAGAACGCATTATGACGGCAATGTCCTCTGCGCAGGTAAACGAAATTTTCGACGAGCTTATTAAAATTCAGGATTAAAATTTAGGACGGAGTGGGAATAATATGGTATTGATAATAGCCGAAAAGCCAAGCCTTGGCAGAAATATCGCCGCAGGACTTGGAAGCTTCTCCCGAAGGGACGGCTACTTGGAAAATGACAAATACATAATCAGCTGGGCATTCGGTCACCTGTTCTCGCTTGCCGATATTGAGGAATATAACCCAAGACCCGAGGGAGCAAGAGGTTGGACTATGCAGAATCTTCCTTGCTTCCCGAATGAGTTTAAATATCAAATGAGAACAGAGGGCGGAAAGCTTGACGATGGAGTTCTTAAGCAATTTAAGACCATTGAGGCGCTTTGTAACCGTGAGGACGTAGATCTTATAGTAAACGCAGGGGATGCCGACCGTGAGGGAGAAATTATAATTCGAACCTGCGTTAATAAGGCGTTAAGATCACCCAAGGTTCAAAAAAGACTTTGGCTTCCCGACCAGACGCCCGAGACCGTAAGAGCGGCATTTGCCGATATGAAGGACGAGAGTGAGTATGATCGTCTTGCAAATGAGGGTTATGCACGTACGTACATAGACTGGCTTTACGGTGTAAATCTCACAAGACTTGCCACTCTTAAAACAGGAACTCTTTTGAGAGTGGGCAGAGTTATTGTGCCTATCGTTAAAGCGATTTACGATAGAGATATGGCAATAAAGAATTTTGTGCCTGAGAAGTATTATTCCATCGCCAGCAAGGAGCTGACAGACGGCGAGGTAGTGGAGCTTCAAAGCAAGCTTCGCTTTGACGGAAAGCAATACAAAAAGGCAGAGGATACCTGCAAGCAATATAACGCTTCTGAGGCAATAGTTACCGCCGTAAAGCAGAAGAAGGATAGCATATCTCCTGGTAAGCTGTACTCACTCTCGAAGCTTCAAAACGTACTGGGTAAAAAGTATAAGATGTCGATGGCACAAAGCCTTGAGATAGTCCAGAAGCTTTATGAAAATGGATATTTGACCTACCCCAGAACCGATTCCGAATATCTTGCGACGGCGGAAAAGGGCAAGGTCAAGAAGATATTGGAGAATTGCGCGATGCTTGGATATCCGGTTGTCTTTAAGGATAAGAAAACTATTTTTGACGACAGTAAGATAGAAAGCCACTCTGCGATTACTCCTACTTACAAGATACCCGACAAGAGCAAGTTGAGCGAGGCGGAGATGCAGGTTTATTCTACCGTATTCCGCAGATTTATTGCAGTGTTCTGCTCCGAGGAGTGCGTTGCGGATAAGGTGGAGATAACCATAAGTGTTGGCGACCTTGAGAGCTTTGTTCTCAAGGGGCAGATAATACGCGAGAAGGGTTGGATGAAATACGACGACTCTACTCAAAAGGATAAGATCCTACCTGCCTTGAAAAAAGGAGATAGAGTAAATATCGATTTCAAGCCCAACGAGAAGGAAACTACTCCTCCTAAGCATTATACTATTGAAACGCTTAATAATTATCTTAAAAATCCTTTCAGAGAGGAAAAGGCAGCGGCTGAGGACACTGTTGGCGCCGATGACGCCGAGGAATACAAGGCAATGTTCGAGGGTGTCGAGCTTGGAACCGAGGCTACACGAACAGGGATCATAGATAACGCAAGAAAGAGCGGATATATTCAGCTCAAGAAGGATGTTTACACTATACTTCCCGACGGAATATATCTTATAGAGAGTCTTGAGAGAATGAATATCAGTATGGATAAGTTCAAGACATCCGAGATGGGTAGAGCGCTTAAGCGAGTTTACAGAGGAGAGTCGAAAATCGATGATACGGTGAAGCTTGCAGTGGATGAGATAAGCAAATATTTCGCTCCCGTTCCCGAGCTTCCTCTTGAGGATGACACTGATACGGGCTTCTTTGGCGATGTGGTTGGAAAGTGTCCTTTGTGTCAATGCGATGTTAAAAGAACTAAATACGGTTACGGCTGTTCGGGATATAAGGAAGGATGTAAATTTAACGTAGGAGCATATATCTGTGGTAGAGCAATATCAGTAAGAAACGTAAGTCATATGCTCGAGAACGGAAAAACGTCGGTTATAAAGGGCTTTGTTTCTAAAAACGGAAAGAGCTTTGATGCCGCTCTTAAGATAGACGGAGATAGATGCGTTTTTGATTTTTAAAGGAGGATTTCATGAAGAAAACAAGTACTAGAGTTTTGATAGCATTGTTGATAACGTTTATTGCGGCTGGCGTGTATTTTTACGTAACGCTGCCTGCTATCAATATTTACGAGCAGAGCTTTTGGGTATTCATTATACTTGCTGCCGTATGCTTTATTGCGGTATATTCCCTTATGGCGATAAAGGATATTGGCTCTAAGCGCGCCGGTAAACAGATATTTAAGTTCGGTGTAGTGAAGACTGCTATTGCTGTGGCTCTTATTCCTGCTGCGGTGTTGATAATTGGAAATCTTGCATCCTCTACCTTCTTTAATGCCGGAAAGTATTCTACTATTATTGAGGTACCCGAGGCTGTATTTGAGGAGGATATGCCCGAGACCGCTGTGGTTAGCAATATCGCTCTTATGGATAGCCAGACAGCGCAGAAAATGGGTGACAGAACGCTCGGCGCACTTTCTGACGTTGTATCTCAGTACGAGATAAATCCCACCTACAAGCAGATAAATTACAAGGGCTCGCCTCAGAAACTGTCTAATCTTGAATATGCGGACTTTTTCAAGTGGCTTTCCAACAGAGAAAAGGGAATACCCGGTTACGTTATGGTTGACCCTGTTAACGTTACCGAAGCAAAATACGTTAAGCTTCAAGAAGCTATAAAGTATTCTGAGAGCGCATATTTTGGCGAGGATCTTCACAGAAAGCTTCGTATGTCCTATCCCACAAAGATATTTGGATCCTATTCCTTCGAGATAGATGATAATGGAAATCCTTATTATATCGTTTCTTGTTTGTCTCCTACTGTGTTTATGTTTGGAGCTATGGACGTAAACGAGGTAATAATTTTTAATCCTATTGACGGAAGCTCGGATATATATGGGCTTAATGAAACTCCCACTTGGGTAGATAACGTATTCACGGGTGCGCTTGCTTCGCAGAAGTACGATTGGTACGGAACTCTTAAGAACGGCTTCTGGAATAGTATAATCGGTAACAAGGATTGTAAGGTTACCACCGATGACTTCGGATATATCGTCATTGGCGATGACGTTTGGTTCTTTACCGGCGTTACTTCTGTTACAAGCGACGAGAGTAATATAGGATTTATCATCAGCAATGCAAGAACAGGAGAATATAAGTTCTATCCTGTTATCGGCGCAGAGGAATATTCTGCAATGATGGCTGCTGAGGGTGAGGTTCAGGAAAAGGGCTACGTGTCTTCCTTCCCGTCGCTTATCAACGTATCGGGTGAGGCTACCTATATTATGGTTCTTAAGGACAGCGGCGGCTTGGTGAAGCTTTATGCACTGGTTAATGTCGAATCTTACAGTATAGTAGCAACGGGTAACACCCAGACCGAGGCTAAGCAGGAGTATATCAAGCTTCTCAAGCAAAACAATATCATTGATATTGAAAGTACCGTACCTGATGAAGAAACCCTTACAGCCGATATCACTGTTAGCGACGTTCGTATAGTTACGGTTGGCGGTGAGTCGGTGGCGTATATTACCGCTGACGACGGATACCTTTACAAGCAGAGTGTTTCTGCCGATGAAAGCGTAATGCTCATCGGTGAGGGTGACGTTCTCAGCGTATCATACTACAAAACTAACGTTGAAAAAATAAGACAGATAGCTGAATGGAGCTTTAAGGAAAATGAATAAGGAAATGATGGAAATAATGTCCCACGTAGACCACACCCTGCTGTTGCAGGGCGCTACCTGGGAGGATATAAAGGTGATATGTGACGACGGCGTTAAATACGGAACCGCATCGGTTTGTATTCCTCCTTCCTTTGTTAAGGAGGCTGCTGAATATCTTAATGGAAGACTTGCCGTATGTACTGTTATAGGATTTCCTAACGGATATAACACTACCAAGGTTAAGTGCGTTGAAACCGCTGATGCTATTGCTAATGGCGCCGACGAGATAGATATGGTGATAAATATTGGTGATCTTAAGGCTAAGAAATATGATAAGCTTATTGATGAGATAAAAGCTATCAAGTCTGAATGCGGTGACAAGCTCCTTAAGGTAATAATCGAAACCTGTCTTCTCACAAATGAAGAAAAGATAGAGATGTGCAGAATAGTTACTGAAGCGGGAGCTGATTATATAAAGACATCAACCGGCTTTTCTACGGGTGGAGCAACACCTGAGGATATTAAGCTTTTTGCACAGCACGTTGGCAAAAACGTGAAAATTAAGGCGGCGGGCGGTATTCGCAGCTTCGATGATGCAAAGTTATTTTTGGAGTTTGGTGCTGATAGACTTGGCACTAGCCGCCTTGTCACTCTGCTTAAGGGCGATGAAGCTAAAAGCAACTATTAAGGAGAAGATATGCCAAGATTTTTCGTAAGACAGGATAGAGTTTCCGATAACCGTGTATCGATAGTAGGTGATGATGCTCATCATATTGCCCGTTCCTTGAGAATGGCGGTTGGCGAGGAGATCGTGGTCTGCGATATGCAAGGAAACGAATACTGTTGTAAAATAGCATCCTTTGATGAGGATAGAGAAGTGCTTGCCGATATTGTTTCGTCTAAGCACTCGGAAAATGAGCCTTGCTGCTACATAAAGCTTTTTCAGGCTCTTCCTAAAGGGGATAAGCTTGACACCATCATACAAAAAGCGGTGGAGTGCGGCGTGTCCGAGATAATTCCTTTCCAGAGCGAGAGATGCGTTGTTAAAATAAAGAATGACGCCGAGGAAAGAAAGACCGAAAGAAGACAGAGAATATCTGCCGAGGCAGCAAAGCAGTGCGGGAGAAGTGTAATTCCCGAGGTTAAACCTTCAGTGGATTTTGTGCGCGCCGTTGAGATGGCGGCAGGAAGTGAGCTTTGTCTATTTTGCTATGAGGGCGACGGAACCCAATCGATCGGAAAGATACTTCGCGGATTTGGTACAAATATACCTAAGAGTATAGCAGTGTTTATCGGAAGCGAGGGCGGTTTTTCGATAAAGGAGGCGGCACTTGCAAAGGAAAAGGGAATGGTAATGACAGGACTTGGCAAGCGTATTTTGCGCACAGAAACGGCCTCTGGATTTGTTTTGGCGTGTCTTGTTTGTGCCACCGAGCTTTAATTTGGAATATCAGTAATTATACACCATAGCTGTTTTTACACATTATTTACAAAAAAAATTAAAATTTTTATAAGAAATATTAAAAACACTATTGAAAAATCACAAAAAAGGGTGTATAATATAGGACAGTATGTACAATTTACTTTAGAATTTATTTTTAAGAGGTTGAAGATATGTCGAACAGATTATTTCAGGGCGTTATTTATCAGATGAAGGATGCGTTTGACCGCACCACAGGCGTAATTGACGAAAACGGTGTAGTCATTGCTTGCTCCGATCTTGGTAAGATGGGCTCTATCCGTGAGGGTGTAGTTGAGGGGTTGCCTTTCGCAAACGAGGTTATGACTCTTGAAGGACACACCTACCGCTACATGGGTACCGGTCAGAAGAGTGAATATATCGTATTTATCGAGGGTGAGGATAAGATAGCAGAGAAGATGTCTAAGCTTCTTGCGGTATCTCTTGGAAACATCAAGAGTCTTTACGATGAAAAGTACGACAAAGGCTCTTTCATTAAGAACATCATCATCGACAACATTCTTCCCAGCGATATATACATAAAGTCCAAGGAGCTTCATTTCAACATTGAGGAGCCTAGAATAGTATTTCTTATCAAGTTCTTCGGCAAGACCGATATGCTTCCCTTTGAAATGCTTCAGAATATGTTCCCCGACAAGGCTCACGACTACGTTATCAGCGTAGGAGAGCACGATATAGTTCTGGTTAAGGAGCTCAAGCCCGGAACCGATATGCGTGATATCGAGCGTATGGCGGTAAACATTGCTGATACTCTTTCTACCGAGTTCTATACCAAGGTAGCTATTGGTATCTCGACCATTGTTGAGAATATCAAGGATCTTGCAAAGGCTTATCAGGAGGCACAGGTTGCCCTTGAGGTCGGCAAGGTGTTTGAGACCGAGAAGAATATCATAAGCTATGAAAATCTCGGTATTGGCAGACTTATCTACCAGCTTCCCACCACTCTTTGTGAGATGTTCTTACAGGAGGTATTCAAGAAGGGTAGTCTCGAGTCGCTTGACAGAGAAACTCTTATGACTATTCAGTGTTTCTTTGAGAACAATCTTAACGTTTCTGAAACGTCAAGAAAGCTCTTTGTACATAGAAATACTTTGGTTTACCGTCTTGAGAAGATCCGTAAGCTTACAGGTCTTGATCTCCGTGAGTTTGAGCACGCTATAACCTTTAAGGTAGCATTGATGGTAAGAAAGTATCTTGATTCCAAGAACGTAAAGTATTAATTTACTAAGCCTACAATATAAATTCATTGCGAAATGCTCCTTTTGGAGTGTTTCGCATTTGAATTGAATATAGATATGTAGGCAAAATAGACATTGGAGCGCCTTTTCAGCACCGAAAATAATTTAGGAATAGGAATAACCATATGTCAGAGGAAAATAAGAATTTAGAAGAAAACACTGTGTTGCAGAGCGGAGATCGCAATAACGATGGCGCGAACAAAAAGCGGACGCTTAGATTTTCGCTTACAACATTAGTTTTATCAGCAGTGTCACTAGCACTTGTGGCGGTTATGCTGACCTATACGGCTTGCACTGCAATATACCAAAGGAAATATTCGGACCTGATTATTTCGGGACCTGATATTACAGAGCCTTCGGGAGGAATATCCTCGGGACTTACAGAAAAGGATTATATTGATTTTCTGTTAGGTTCGTATTTTTACGGAGAGCTTGATAGCAAGGCAATGTCCGTAGAGTCGTTCCGAGCATATCTTGCTTCCACAGGCGACGTATATGCCGCTTATTATACCCAAGACGAGCTTGATGCGATGACCGATGAGGGCGCGGGTAGAATGTATGGTATCGGAGTTACTATCATAAACAGTACTGTTGATATCGGTGGAAAGAGCTTTGCCGTTCTTAAGATAATAAACGTTATTAAGAACTCTCCCGCTCAGGAAAGCGGGCTTCGTGCAGGTGATCTTATAGCCTACGTTGGGCTTGGAAACGAAAGACAGTCGGTAGAAGCTCTTGGTTATGATGAAACCCTTAATCTTCTTAAGGGCGAAGAGGGAACCAATGCGGAGTTTACTATTCTACGTAAAAATGGTGAGAGCTATGACGAAAAGGAATTTGTTGTTCCTCGCCGTGAGGTGACCACCGAATCGGTTTATGCAAACGTATCTACCCTTAATGAGAAAATAGGAATTGTTAAGGTTACCGGATTTGAATATACGACCCCCGTGCAATTCAAGGAGGCGGTCGAAAACCTGAAGGTGCTTGGCTGTGACAAATTTGTTATAGATCTTCGCTCAAACCCTGGCGGATATCTTGATTCGATCTGCGCTGTGCTTAGTTATTTTCTTGATGAGGGCGACGTATATATTCGCACCGAAGATAAAAATAAAACGGTAACTTCAAAGACGATAGGCGTTATCTCCGGATACACAGGTGACAGAGCTACATGTAACGTAGCAAGAGAGGATATAGGAAGATACAAAGACCTCAATATGGTGGTTATTTGTAACGAATATACCGCAAGCGCCGCGGAACTTTTCACGGCAACCTTTAAGGATTACGGACTTGCAAAGGTAGTGGGAACTACCACCTATGGCAAGGGAAAGATGCAGACAACCTATTCCTTGGCGTCCTTTGGTCTTGAAGGAGCAATTAAATTTACTACCCATATGTATTACTCTGCAAAGAGTGAGGGCTACGACGGTATTGGAATTAAGCCTGACGTAGTGGTAGAACAGAGCGAGGAAGCGCTTGAGTACAATATTTACGAGCTTCCCAATGAAAAAGACAATCAATTGCTTGAGGCAATAAAACATTTTAAATAAAACAAAAGGAGCATAGACAAAATGGCAGCACAGAACTATACCAAAGAAGGATTCAAGAAGCTTCAGGAGGAATATGAGTATCTCACAAAAGTGAGAATGGAAGAGATAAAGGTAGCTATCGCAGAGGCACGCGCTTTCGGAGACCTTTCCGAGAACGCAGAGTACAGCGCAGCTAAGGATGACCAGACCAAGTGCTTTACCAGAATTAAGGAGCTCGAGGATCTCATTCAGCATGCAGTTATAGTAGAGGAGAGCGACAACGGAACCGTAGGACTCGGCTCCAGTGTTAAGATAACCCGTGACGGTGTTGAGTGCCAGTATAAGATAGTTGGTTCTAACGAGGCAGATCCTTTTGAAAACAAGATATCCGACCGCTCTGCAGTTGGTGCAGCTCTTATAGGCAAGAAGAAGGGCGAGGTAGTTTACGCAACCACAGCTAAGGGCAAGGTTATCGAAATAAAGATACTTGACGTATTCAAGGTTTAATTATCAAGACAATGTGGGGTCTGTTGCCATTTTTAGCAACAGCCCTTCGTTGCATTTTTAAGGAGTATAAGTAACTTAAAATGAAGAACGAAAAGCAATATACAGAGGGAATATCGGTTAAGGAAAGCGGCGCTCTTGCTTGGCTTGATAACTTTTGGTATCATTATAAATGGGTCACTATTGTAGTAGCATTTTTTGTATTGGTATTCGCAGTTTGTATTATACAATCCTGTTCTACCGAATCCACCGATATTCTTATTACATATGCAGGCCCCGTTTCATTAAAAGCAGACGAAAAGCTGAATATTGAAAAGGTGCTTTCTAAAAATCTTCCTGAAGAGCTTTCGGGTGACAAATCGGTAAAAGCAGGACTTTCTGCTTACTACGTTATGTCAAATGAACAGATAGCAGCAGCAGAAAAGCATACCGAAACAGATGCTGACGGTAGCGCGTATAAGGTATACATAAATACACAGTTTATATCCGAAGAGATGGATAGCTTTGAGTCTCAGCTTATGACGGGAAGCGGCTCGGTACTTTTAGTGGATAGATGGATATATGATTCGTTTATCAACGATAATGGGGGCGCAGAGAGATTGACCTCTCTTGTTGAAATATTTGGTGAGATCCCCGATGGTGCTATTGGAAACTACGGAATAAGGCTTGGAGATACCTCTCTCTATAAGAATAATCCTCAGCTTCAGTGCCTTCCTGAAGATACTATTCTTTGCCTGCATGCGAAGATACTGGGACAAAAGGGATACGATGGAGAGATAGCCGCATTTAAGGCGTTGGCGCAGATCGGAGAATAACTTTTAATGAAAAGTAAATTTACAACAATAGGCATTCTTCTTTTAGCGGCAATTATATGGGGCTTTGCGTTCGTTGCTCAGGTTGAAGGAACCAAATATATAGGTTGCTTTACTATGAACGGAGTTAGGTTTTCGCTTGG
>JAZQVZ010000015.1:0-4435 GCA_045632105.1 Eubacteriales bacterium
TATCCCAACTTTGATTTTAAGGAGTTTGTTATGAAAAAGATCTACGAAGGCAAAACAAAAGACGTTTACTCTCTCGATAACGGAAACGTAATGCTCAAGTTCAAGGACGACTGCACCGGTAAGGACGGAGTTTTTGATCCGGGCGAGAACACTGTAGGACTTACTATCGACGGTATTGGTAAGGCTAACCTCCAGACCTCTATTTACTACTTTGAGCTTCTCAAGCAGGCTGGTATCAAGACTCACTATGTAGACGCAAACGTTGACGATGCTACTATGGAAGTACTTCCCGGTAAGGTTTTTGGTCACGGACTTGAGGTTATCTGCCGTCTGGTTGCTACCGGAAGCTTTATTCGCAGATATGGCGAGTACATCGCAGATGGAACTGTTCTTCCCGGTGGATATGTTGAGTGCACCTTCAAGAACGATGCAAAGGGCGATCCTCTTGTAACCGGCGAGGGCCTTGTTGCTCTCGGTGTTATGACTGCAGAGATGTTTGAGAGCCTTAAGGCACAGACCTTGGCTATCACCAAGATCGTTGCCGACGATCTTAAGTCTATCGGTCTTGACCTTTGGGACATTAAGTTCGAGTTTGGTTACAACGGCGACGAAGTAATTCTTATCGACGAGATCGCTTCCGGTAACATGCGTGTTTACAAGGATGGCGTTATCGTTAATCCTGTTGATCTTACAAAGCTTATCCTTGAAAGATAAATAAGAAATTAAGGAGCCTTCGGGCTCCTTTTTTCGTAACCTAAGTAGTCCTTGAGGCATAGAATTAAAATAGCTTTCTTCCTCGGAGGTGACTATGCATTACGAAGTTTTCAAGGGGATACTACTTCCCTTTTTAGGCACTGCTCTCGGAGCTTCTTGTGTGTTTTTTATGAAGAAAGAGCTGAAGAAATGGCTTAAAGAAGCAATTAGCGGATTTGCGGCAGGAGTTATGATAGCGGCATCGGTATGGAGCTTGCTCATTCCTGCTTTGGAATACGAAAGATCACAAATGCTTGGAATTTTTTCTTTTGTTCCTGCAGTTATAGGCCTTTGGGTTGGTGTATTCTTTTTGTTATTTATAGATAAGATACTTCCTGAAGGCAAAGTGAATGGACATCTGCAGGAAAATAAAATGCTTTTTCTTTCAGTATCACTTCATAATCTTCCTGAGGGTATGGCGGTAGGTGTTGTATATGCCGCGTTATTATCGTCGGGAACTTTGAATGGTTTAAGCGGTGCTTTGGCGCTCTCTCTTGGTATAGCAATTCAAAACTTTCCAGAGGGGGCAATTATTTCTCTGCCCCTTGCAAGCGAGGGCGTTGGTAAGACGAGGGCCTTTGTATATGGTGTTCTATCCGGAATAATAGAGCCAATAGGCGCTATACTTACTCTGTTAGCCCTTTCGATAGTTGTTCCGCTATTTCCATATCTTCTTGGATTTGCCGCGGGAGCTATGATATATGCAGTAATAAAGGAGCTTTCTCCGATCATAACCCGTAACAAGAAAAGCAATGCAGGAATAGTTGCTTTTACTGCAGGATTTTCTTTTATGATGATACTCGACGTGGCGTTGGGATAAACAAAAAAGCACAGAAAATCTGTGCTTTTTTGTTATTAAAACATTGAAAGCTGGTCGGTTTCGTTGAGGTTGTCCAGTGCATGGTTTTTGCGAAGCACCTCGATTACACTCTTGGTAAGCTTTGCTCTTTGCTGGAGATCCTCTATCGAGAAGAACTTCTCTTCTTCTCTTGCCGCCAGAATATTAGCTGCCGCGTTTTCTCCAACGCCGCCCAAAGCAGAAAAAGGCATTCTGATTCCGCCATTCTCAGGAACAAAGGCGTAGGAGTGGGATTTTTCAATATCAACGGGCAGGAATTTTATTCTTCTTGCCATACATTCGTTTGCAAGCTGCAACGAAGGTATAGACTGTATCTCCTTAGGAGATGCCTCTTTGCCTCGCTTTTCAATATCTCTGATGGTAGCCATTACGTTTGCGCGTCCCTTGCCGATTATTTCAGCGTCAAATCCACCGGGAGCTACAGTAAACATAGCGCAATAGAAGGCTATGGGAATGTGTACCTTGTACCATCCAAGACGTATTGCGGACATAACGTATGCCGCCGCGTGAGCCTTCGGGAACATGTACTTTATCTTCTTACAGGAATCAATATACCATTCAGGAACGTTATGCTCTCGCATAGCGGCTTCCCAATCAGGGGTAAGCCCTTTACCCTTACGTACAGATTCCATTATCTTAAAGGACATAGCGTTCTCTACGCCGTATCTTATAAGGTCGTTCATTATGTTGTCACGACATCCGATAACCTTGGAAATATCGCAAATTCCGGCCTTTATAAGCTCATCTGCATTACCAAGCCACACGCCTGTTCCGTGAGTAAGTCCGGATATCTGTAAAAGGTCTGCAAAGTTCTTGGGCTTTGCATCAACAAGCACCTGTTGGAGAAAATGGGTTCCAAATTCAGGAAGACCAAAGGTTCCAATGGGCGCATCGATATCCTCGGAGCTTATTCCTAAGGGCTTTGTGGAATGGAAGAGCTCGTACACCTCGGGATCGTTCATAGGAACGTCCATAACGCTGGTATTCGAAAACTTTTCAAGCCATTTGTACTTGGTAGGAATATCGTGTCCAAGCTCGTCGAGCTTAAGTATTGTGTCGTGAAGATACGAGAACGCAAAGTGAGTTGTAACAATGTCAGAGTTGGGGTCGTCTGCGGGGTGCTGAACGGGGGTAAAATCATATACCTCATACTCTCGAGGTACAACGATTATTCCTCCGGGGTGCTGTCCCGTGGTACGCTTTACACCTACACAGTTCTGGATTATTCTTTCCATCTCTGCTCTGCCGATGCTGACGCCCTTGCTCTCGAAATACTTGGCTACAAAGCCGAACGCGGTCTTGTCAGCAAGAGTTCCAAGAGTTCCTGCACGGAACACGTTCTCAGCGCCAAAGAGTTCCTCGGTGTATTTGTGAACTCGACCCTGTACGTCACCTGAGAAATTAAGGTCAATATCGGGAGATTTGTCACCGTAGAATCCAAGGAAGGTTTCAAAGGGTATATCGTGTCCGTCAGCGTTCAGCTTGGTGTTACAATGCGGACAGTTAGCATCGGGAAGGTCAAATCCCGAGCCAACGCTTCCGTCTGTAAAGAACTGAGAATATTGGCACTTGGGACAGTAATAATGGGCAGGCAGAGGGTTAACCTCGGAAATTCCCGCCATTGTAGCAACGAATGACGATCCAACCGAGCCACGCGAGCCTACCAGATAACCCTGACTTTCACTGTACCATACAAGTCGCTGAGCGATCATATAGAGCACCGCAAAACCGTTTTTGATAATAGAAGTAAGCTCCTTATCAAGTCTTGCTCTTACTATCTCGGGAAGCGGATCTCCATACATGCTCTTTGCTTTTGTCCAGCACTTTTCCTGAAGCTCCTCCTCTGCTCCTTCCATTTTAGGAGTAAAGGATCCCTTGGGAATAGGTCGAACGTCGCCTATCATATCGTTTATTTTGTTAGTGTTTTCAACTACTACCTCGTAGGCCTTTTCTTCGCCGAGATAAGCAAACTCTTCAAGCATTTCCTCGGTGGTTCTGAAGTACAGGTGAATATCTCTGTCGCAGTCCTTGAATTTAAGTCCTGCGAGAAGTATCTTTCTGTACAACTCATCCTCTTCGTTAAGAAAATGGGCGTCACAGGTCGCAACAACGGGCTTCCCATATTTTTCACCAAGCGCAACAATGCGTCGATTAAGATCACGAAGTCCTTCGTCGTCTGCCACTCTACCCTCGGCAACAAGGAATCTGTTGTTGCATATCGGCTGAATTTCAAGATAATCGTAGAAGTTTACGATCTCTTCTATTTCTCTTTCGGGCTTGCCTTCGAGTATGGCGGCAAACAGCTCTCCTGCTTCACAGGCAGAGCCTATGATAAGTCCTTCTCTGTGCTTTTGAAGCAGAGTCTTGGGAATTCTGGGTTGTCTACGATAATAATCAAGGTAGCTGTGAGAAATCAGCTTATAAAGGTTTTTCAATCCCTCTTGATTTTTAGCAAGAATTATCTGGTGATATGTCTTCAGTGTCAAAGGATTAGCGTTGGAGCTAAATTCGTTTTGAAGATCACTAAAGTCCTTTATATCCATAGATATAAGCTGCTCAGACATTTTGAAGAAAATTCTCGAAAGAATTTCGGCGTCATCACAGGCTCTATGGTGATTAAACTCTCCAAGCTTATAATGCTTTGCCAGAATATCAAGCTTGTGTGCTTTGAGATCTTTATTTAAAAATCTCGAAAGACCAAGGGTATCAAGATAAGGTACATTAAAAGGTATGTCAAGCTCTTTTGCCGCCGCGCGGATAAAGCTTACGTCAAATTCAGCATTGTGAGCGATAAGCAATCTTCCGCCTACAAACTCAAGGAAC
>JAZQVZ010000016.1:0-9011 GCA_045632105.1 Eubacteriales bacterium
TCTTCTCGGTCTTTGTTCCTGCGTAAATGTTCTTGGGGGGCTCAGCTTGCTCGAACTTGTCTGCGCCCTGCTTGCAAACGGGGCACTTGAAATCCTCGGTCATTGCTCCGTCGTGAACGTATCCGCAGAGCTTACATTTCCATTTTGCCATATTGAAATTCTCCTTTTGTGACAAATTTGATTTTTGTAAATACATTATAGCACAACATTTAACGGCTGTCAATTATGTATGAAAAAATATAGGCAGAAGTAAAAATTACCGTCTGCCTATATACCGTAATTATTCTGCTAACAGAGCAAGTATCTGCTCCTTGGGGCGAGCGCCTGCGGACTGATGCACGATCTTGCCATCCTTCATGATCACAAGCGTGGGGATGCTGAAAACTCCGAATTCCTCGGCCAGTTCGGGTTCATCGTCTACGTTGATCTTGCCCACAAGATATTGAGGGTTTTCTTTAGCGATCTCATCAACGATAGGGGAAACCATACGGCAGGGGCCGCACCATTCTGCGAAGAAATCCAGAAGAACGGTCTTATCGGATGCTTTTATCTGTTCAAAATTATCTTTGCTTATTTTTAATACTGACATGGTTATTTTCCTTTCCTTTTAATATATTGTTCCAAGTTTTGTTGAAGTTATTATAAAAGCTCTTTGTTGCTCTGTAATTATATTGTAACACAAATTTGTTATTTTGTCAATTATTGCGTTTAGCATGAGCACAGGCTTCCGAATCCACGTTGAGTTTCCCCAAAACAACAAAAGGGCAGTTGTCTTGAATGAAGCGCTCGCATTGTAGCGAGTGCGAACACAGTTTAAGTCCACGCCCTAAAAACAGTCCACCGGACTGTTTTTGCTCGCCTACGGCATGAGCACGGGCTTCCGAATCCACGTTAAATATCCCCCTAAACAGCAAAAAAGCACTTCGAAAGAAGTCCTTTTTGCTGGTGGGGGATGGTGGATTCGGACCACCGAAGTCAGTGACAACAGATTTACAGTCTGCCCCCTTTGGCCGCTCGGGAAATCCCCCATATTATGGAGCTGGTGATCGGAGTCGAACCAACAACCTGCTGATTACAAATCAGCTGCTCTGCCATTGAGCCACACCAGCGGAACGAGAGTATTATACCACAAATGAATTGCAATGTCAAGCATTTTTTTAAAGTTTTTTAAAAATATTTTTAGACGTTGATTTTGGTATAAATACTCTCTCCGCAGGAATGGAAATTACTTCTTCATAGAGATTGCAAGCTCTGCCTTTGCCGCGAGATTTTCAGCGGTAAGGCCGTACATCTCGAGCAGGGGAGGAACCTTACCCGAGCGACCGAAGCTGTCGTTTACTCCAAGTCTTACTACGGGAACGGGGTTGCCCTCGCAAACTGCCTCTGCAACTGCGCTTCCAAGACCGCCGATCACGTTGTGCTCCTCTGCGGTAACGATAGCACCTGTTTCTGCAGCCGCCTTAAGGATGATGTCCTTATCAAGAGGCTTGATGGTGTGGATGTTGATTATTCTTGCGCTGATGCCCTTTTCCTCAAGGATCTTTGCAGCGTCTACTGCAACGCTTACCATAAGACCTGTTGCAACGATAGTAACGTCGCTTCCGTCCTTCATGCAGATGCCCTTGCCAAGCTCAAACTTGTAGTCCTCGGAATCATTGAATACCGGAACTGCAAGACGGCCGAAGCGGATGTACATAGGACCGTTGTAGTCAAGCGCTGCCTTAACAGCCGCTCTTGCTTCAACAGCGTCAGCGGGGTTTACTATTACCATACCGGGGATAGTGCGCATAAGAGCGATATCCTCAAGGCACTGGTGGGTAGCGCCGTCCTCGCCTACGGTAATTCCTGCGTGAGTAGCGCCGATCTTTACGTTAAGGTGGGGGTAGCCGATGGTGTTACGGATCTGCTCAAATGCTCTGCCTGCCGCAAACATTGCGAAGGTAGATGCAAAAACAGGCTTTCCGCTTGCAGCAATACCTGCTGCAACGCTCATCATATTGCCCTCTGCGATACCGCAGTCGAAAAATCTTTCGGGGTACTTCTTCTTAAATACACCTGTCTTGGTTGCTGCCGCAAGGTCAGCGTCAAGAACAACGAAATCATAGTCAGCGCCAAATTCAGCAAGCGCGTTGCCGTAAGCGTCTCTTGTTGCTATCTTTTCTGCCATTTTTCTGCCTCCTTACATAGTTGCCTTGATCTCGGCAACTGCTTTTTCATACTGCTCGGCGTTGGGCGCACTTCCGTGCCAGCCAACCTGATTCTCCATAAAGGAAACTCCCTTACCCTTAACGGTCTTTGCTATAATAGCGGTGGGCTTGCCCTTGACCGTCTTTGCCTCGTTGAAGGCAGCCTCTATCTGCTCGAAATCGTGTCCGTCGATAGAGATAACGTGGAAGCCGAACGCCTCGAGCTTCTTGTCGTGGGGAGTGGGGTTCATTACCTCTGCAACGGGACCGTCTATCTGAAGTCCGTTCCAGTCGATAATAACGCAGAGATTATCGAGCTTGTAGTGAGAAGCGAACATAGCGGCCTCCCATACCTGACCCTCCTGGCTTTCTCCGTCGCCAACGATGGTATACACTCTGTGATCCTTGCCGTCTATCTTTGCCGCAAGTGCCATTCCGCAAGCAGCAGAGATGCCAAGACCGAGAGATCCTGTGGACATATCTACGCCGGGAGTGCCCTTCATATCGGGGTGACCCTGCAGGAAGGAATCTGCCTGACGGAGATTCTTGAGCTCGCTTGCATCAAAATATCCCTTGAGTGCGAGAGCTGCATAAAGAGCGGGAGCAGTGTGTCCCTTGGAAAGAACGAATCTGTCTCTGCCGTCCCACTTGGGGTTCTTGGGATCTACGTTCATCTCTGCGAAATAGAGATAAGCCATAAGATCGGAGATAGAGAGCGATCCTCCGGGATGTCCCGAGCTTGCCGCGTGAACTCCCTCGAGCGCGCCGAGGCGTATCTGTGCGGCGGTGTTTTTCAAGAAATTAAGCTTTGTCTGTTCCATTGAAATTCAACCTTTCTTTTATATTTCTTTAATAATTACAGTTGTACGAAGCCGAGCTTCTTTTGAACCTTACCAAGGGTTCTGCGAGCATAATAGGATGCTTCCTCTGCGCCCTTTCTCATCTGAGCCTCAAGGAACGCCTTATCGGCGGTAAGCTCCTTGAACTTCTGCTGAACAGGAGCCAACGCGTCCGCACAGGTCTCACCAACGGCAAGCTTGAAGTCGCCGTATCCCTTGCCCTCGAATTCCTTTTCTATCTCTGCAACAGTCTTGCCGGTAAAGCAGGAGTAGATCGAGATGAGGTTATTGATTCCGTCCTTGCCTTCGCCAAAGCGAACACTGGTGTCGGAGTCGGTTACCGCTCTCTTGAACTTGCGGATCATAGTGTCCTTATCGTCAAGGATATAAACCACTGCATTAGGGTTTTCGTCGGATTTGGACATCTTTTTGGTGGGCTCTGCCAGCGACATTATCTTCATTCCGGACTTTGAAACGATAGGCTCGGGAACGGTAAACGTGCCGGGGTAGAGTTGGTTGAAGCGCTCTGCGATATCTCTGCAAAGCTCAACGTGCTGCTTCTGGTCGATTCCTACGGGAACCACGTCGGTCTGGTAGAGCAGAATGTCTGCCGCCATAAGAGTGGGGTAGGTGAAAAGACCTGCGTTTATGTTGTCGGAATGCTTGGAGCTCTTGTCCTTGAACTGTGTCATTCTGGAAAGCTCACCGAACATAGTGAAGCAGTTGAGTATCCATGCAAGCTCAGCGTGCTCGTGAACGTGGGACTGAACGTAAAGAGTGTTCTTGTCGGGGTCAAGACCGCAAGCCATATAGAGCGCAAGAGTTTCGTAGGTTCTGCGACGAAGCTCTGCGGGAACCTGTCTTACCGTGATAGCGTGCTGGTCAACTACACAGTAGAAGCACTTGTATTCATCCGAATAGGTGGAGAAGTTGCGGATCGCGCCAAGGTAATTTCCTATGGTGAGATTTCCGCTGGGCTGTACGCCCGAATAGGATATCTTTTTATCCTGAAACATATCGTATGTAACCTCCGTGTGTGATTTTGCTTAAAGCTCTGTGAAAACTTCGCCAAGACGCTTAACGCCTTCTATTATCTGCTCGTCCGAGGGGGTAGAGTAGTTAAGGCGGAAGGAGTCGGAGAGGGCTTCGGTGTCGCAGTTGAAGGCGGTTCCGGGAACTACGGCAACCTTCTTCTCGATAGCCTTCTTGACTACGGGAGAGGAATCGGTGCAGTTCCTTACGGTGCCCCAGATAAACAAGCCGCCCTCGGGACGAGTGAAGCTTACCTTGTCGGCAGGCACGTACTTGTCTAAAGCCTCGAGCATAAGCTCGCACTTGTGACGGTAGAGCTTGTTGATCTCGGCAATATGAGCGTCAAGGTCGCACTCTGTCATATATTTGTAGCAGAGCATCTGGAAGAAGATGTTGGTGTGAACGTCCTCACCCTGCTTTGCCACGGTCATCTTGGAGCAGATCTCTGCAGGTGCGGCGATGAAGCCCACGCGCATACCTGCGGAAAGGATCTTTGAGAAGGAAGAGCAGTATATAACTCGTCCATCGGTGTCAAGCGCTTTGAGCGTGGGAATGTCTTCTCCTGCAAAGCGAAGCTCTCCGTAGGGGTTGTCCTCTATTATGATAATGTCGTATTTTTTTGCAAGCTCAAGAACGCCAAGGCGCTTCTCAAGGCTCATGGTGATACCCGTAGGGTTATGAAAGGTAGGTATCAGATAGAGAAGCTTAGCGTTGGGGGTACTTTTGAGTGCCTCTTCAAGAGCCGTAAGCGATATTCCGTCAGCCTCCATAGGAACTCCCACGGGAGTTGCTCCGTTAGAGCGGAAGGAATTCAGCGAGCCGATAAAGCTGGGGTTCTCGCAAATGATGGCGTCGCCCTCGTTGCAAAATACCTTGCAGGCAAGCTCGATACCCTGTTGACCGCCCGATACTATCATTACGCTGTCGTTATCTCTTACCATATTTTCGCCGAATCTCTTGCGTTGACGGTCCGCAATAGCGTTGCGAAGGGGAGTATATCCCTCGGTGATGCTGTACTGCAGAGCGGCGGTGGACTCGTTTGCGAATATCTCGGAGGAAAGCTCTGCCAGCTCCTTTACTGGAAAGGATTCGGGAGAGGGGTTACCTGCCGCGAAGGATATTATAGACGGGTCGGTAAGGCTTTTGAATATCTCTCTTATAGCCGAAGGCTTAAGCTCTGCGATTTTCTTTGAAAACTTGTATTCCATATAAGAAACTCCAATAATTTTTATCTCCTTATAATAATATCACAGATTATTGAAAAAGTCAATTGACTTTTGTTGCAAAATGTGATATATTATTGATGATAAATGAAGATATTCTGCATATAGAGGTGTGAAATGATAAAGATCGAAAGAACTTCGGTAATGAATTTTGAAAACGCTATAAGAGGAGCAAGAAATCCACTTAACAGCTGGGACAAAATGGACAGCTCATATGGCGATGACGGAAGCTACGTTCTGGGCGAGAACGATCTGGGCCTTGCAAAAAGACTTGCTCACGCAGGAAGCGACCATAGAAAGTTCCTTCGCCAGATCT
Organism: Eubacteriales bacterium; assembly: GCA_045632105.1. Lineage (GTDB taxonomy): Bacteria > Bacillota > Clostridia > Oscillospirales > CAG-272 > HGM12713. The sequence continues at coordinate 5,597 of JAZQVZ010000016.1, forward strand.
TTGTTTCTGTGGATATAACCGCTCCCCTTTATTGGTGGAAGGAGTTCGATACATATAAGGTAGGTACAGTTGCAAACTCTTGCAGCACTATGCATAAGATCCATGCTAAGGCTATCGAGAGAGAGGATTTCTCCTGCGATAGACTTGACGAGGGCGGACTTGCTGCTCTTGACGCGCTGGTGGCTTATCTTGAGGCGGAGAGAGTTAAGTTCTGTGAGGACAAGACCAACAAGCAGGCATGGCACAATATAATCCAGCTTTTGCCCTCCAGCTACAACCAGATGAGAACGGTCAGCCTTAACTACGAAAATCTTATCAATATATACTACGCAAGAAAGACTCATAAGCTTGCCGAGTGGCACGAGCTTTGCGCTTGGATAGAAGGTCTGCCCTACGCAAGAGATCTGATCCTCGTAAAGGAATAAAAAGGGAAGAAGCTCCGAATTTTCGGGGCTTCTTTTTTTGATCTTTAGAGCATAAAATCTATGTCTTTTTAATATTTTTAGCATAAAAGCTATTGCGTTTTTGACTAACAGGAAAAAATGGCTTAAAAATAGCGGTTTTTGAAATAATTGGGGGATAAATTTTTCAAAACCTATTGACTTTTTTTGAAAACAAAGTATAATAGTAGTATGTTTTTGCAAGTTGCGAGAGCAATAATTTCATTTTTCGGAGGTTCATTTGGCTATGAACAGAGTTTATAATTTTTCGGCGGGCCCCTCTATGTTACCCCTTGAAGTCCTTCAAAAAGCAGCTTCGGAGCTCGTTTGTTACGGTACTTCAGGAATGTCGGTTATGGAGATGTCTCATCGATCTCCGGAATATGAGGCAATTATAAAGGAAGCGGAGGTAAAATTTCGCGAGCTTATGAATATTCCCGATAACTACAAGGTGCTCTTCCTTCAGGGCGGAGCCTCCACACAGTTTGCGGCGGTTCCTCTCAACCTTATCAAGAAAACAGGCAAGGCTGACTACGCTGTTACCGGACAGTTCTCGGGCAAGGCGTTCAAGGAAGCGCAGAAGCTCGGCTACGACGTAAAGTGCGCGGCTACCACTAAGGACGACAACTTCGATCACGTTCCCGTGATCACCAAGGATATGGTAAGAGAGGATGCGTCTTATCTGCACGTATGCTTCAATAATACTATTTACGGAACAAAGTTTCCCTACATTCCCGATCTCGGTGATATTCCCGTGGTTGCGGATATGTCCTCCTTTATTATTTCCGAGCCTATCGACGTAAGCAAGTTCGGTGTTATCTACGCAGGCGCGCAGAAGAATATGGCTCCTGCAGGACTTACCGTCGTTATAGTTCGTGAGGACCTTCTCGAATATGCCGAGGAGAAGATGCCCACTATGCTTGAGTGGAAGTCTATGGCTGAGACCGGCTCTATGTACAACACTCCTCCTTGCTACACTATTTATATGGCAAAGCTCGTTTACGAGTGGATCCTTGAGATGGGCGGTCTTGAGGTAATGAAGGAAAGAAACGCTAAGAAGGCTGCTCTTCTTTACGATTATCTCGACAGTCAGGACTACTATATCGCTCCCGTTAAGAAGGAGAGCCGTTCTATGATGAACGTTACCTTCGTTACCGGCGACGCTGATCTTGACAAGAAGTTTGCAAGTGAGGCTGCGAAGGCAGGTCTTAAGAACCTTAAGGGACACCGCTCTGTTGGCGGAATGAGAGCTTCTATCTATAATGCTATGCCCTACGAGGGAGTAGAGGCGCTTGTAGCGTTTATGAAGAAGTTTGCAGAGGAAAACCCCAAGGCGTAAGGTCTTATGAAGGGCAGGGCAATGTCCTGCCCTTATCCTATAATTATTACTGAAGAGGAAAATAAAATGAAAAATATTTTTTGTCTTAACAAGATAGCCGCTTGCGGCACCGATCTTCTTGATAAAAATGAGTACACAGTTGCTACCGCTGATATGGCGGCTCCTGATGCTATAATGGTTCGTTCTGCCGTAATGCACGAAATGACCTTCGGCGCAGAGCTCAAGGCTATCGCAAGAGCGGGCGCAGGCGTAAACAACATTCCCGTTGACCGTTGCGCTAAGGAGGGTATCGTAGTATTCAATACCCCCGGAGCTAATGCAAACGGCGTTAAGGAGCTTGCGGTATGCGCTCTTATGCTGGCATCCAGAGATATTGCAGGCGCTATCAGATGGGCGGACACTCTTGTTGGAACCGAGGGCGTTGCAAAGGCTGTTGAGGCAGGTAAGTCTAAGTTCGCAGGCGTAGAGGTAAAGGGCAAGACCCTTGGTATCATCGGACTTGGCGCTATCGGCGCATTGGTGGCAAACGCAGCAATCGATCTTGGAATGAAGGTCGTTGGATGTGACCCCTTTATGAGCGTTGACGCGGCTTGGAAACTTAATCCTGCAGTTCAGAAGGCGGCTACCTTTGACGAGGTATATGCTGCTGCCGACTATCTCTCGCTCCACGTTCCCGCAACCAAGGATACCAAGGGAATGATCAATGCGGACACTCTGGCTTCTATGAAGGACGGCGTAAGAATAATCAACCTTGCGCGTGCGGATCTCGTTAACTCCGCAGACGTTAAGGCTGCTCTCGAGAGCGGAAAGGTAGCGTCCTACGTTACCGATTTTCCCACCGAGGAAACCGTAGGAGTGAAGGGAATAGTTGCTATTCCTCACCTTGGAGCATCCACCGCAGAGTCCGAGGACAACTGTGCTGTAATGGCTGCTCTTCAGCTTGACGATTTCCTTCGTAACGGAAACATCAAGAACAGCGTTAACTTCCCCAATGTATCTATGGCAAGAAGCGGCGCTCAGAGAATTTGTATTCTCCACGCGGCAGGCGAGGATATGGTAGCTAAGATCACTGCGGCTGTAAGCGGTCTTGCGGCTATCACCAGCAAGGCGAAGGGCGAGAATGCCTACACCGTCGTTGACGTAAACGCTGACGCCGAGGCGTCTGTTGCTGCTCTCAACGCTATGGCAGAGGTATATAAGGCTTACGCTATTTAAGTTTTTCGACATAATTTATTGACATAGGCATATTTGCCGTGATATAATTATTACGTTATTTTTAATCAATTTCAGGAAGGTATCAAAAAATGAGCTTCAAAAATCAGTATCTTAACGAGCTTATGGAGAGAGTAGTAAAGAGAAATCCCAATGAGCCCGAATTCCACCAGACCGTTAAGGAGGTTCTCGAGTCTATCGAGCCCGTTATCGACGCGCGTCCCGACCTTGTAAAGGCAGGCGTTATCGAGAGAATGGTAGAGCCCGAAAGAATAATTAAGTTCCGTGTTCCGTGGGTAGACGACAACGGCAACGTTCAGGTAAACCGCGGTTTCCGTATTCAGTTCAACAGCGCTATCGGTCCCTACAAGGGCGGTCTGCGCTTCCACCCCTCTGTAAACGAGAGCATTATCAAGTTTCTCGG
>JAZQVZ010000017.1:0-29025 GCA_045632105.1 Eubacteriales bacterium
TGGGCATATCAAGGAACGAGAGAGTTTCGCAAACGCTTTGGGTAAGTCCCCTTGCCGCCTCTGATCTCGCCTTATGCAGAAGCGCTGCCGCGCTTCTCGCTCTCTCTGTTGCCGCCGCAAGCGCCTCCTCAAGCTCTATCCTTCTATCGTCGGCATTATCGATAAGGTCAAGCTTTTTAGCCGCCTCGTCGCGATAGTTAAGTATCTCCTCAACCGTGCTTCCGTATTTTCTCTTAAGCTTGGCAATAGCGTCAAGCCTTGCCTCAATCTTATCAAGTCGAGCCGTGGGATCATCACCTATATCCGAAAGCCCTGCAAGGCTCTGGGCAATATCCTCAAGCTCGTATCTTATATCGTTAAGACGTGTACAAAGTGCTTCTGCCTCGGGAAGCGCATCGGCTATTGACCCCATGGCTCCTGCCGCTCTGTCGGTAAGATATATGGCGCCATAGCCCTTCCCACCGTTCAACGCCTTATCAACAAGCGCACAGCACTTGCTTATCTTCTCTGCGCTTCTGAGCTTTGTTACAAGAGCCTCAAGCTCTTCCTCCTCGCCCTTTCTAAGCTTCACAGAATCGATATCCTCTATCTGGAACTCCAATATATCACGGGATCTGTTTTGCTCCATTACGTCGCGGCAGAGTGAATCAAGCTCTACTCTTATGTGGAGCATTTCACCGTAAAGCCTCGAGTATTCCTCTATCAGTTCCTTGTTTCCCGCATAGGAATCCAATATTCTTACGTGATTTTTAGGCTCGAGAAGCAGCATATTATCGTTCTGCCCGTGTATCGCAAACAGCATTCCCGCAGCCTCTCTAAGCATCGAAAGGGTTATGGGCTTACCGTTAAGTCTTGCAGACGAGCCACTTGCCGTCAGCGTTCTTGAAAGCATTACACTGCCCTCTGCCGCATCAAAGCCAAGCTCCTCTATTCTGCCGATAACGTCGGGACGAAGTCCTGAAAATACGGCACTAACCTCTGCTCTGCTCTCGCCTGTTCGCAAAAGCTCCTTGTCGGCTCTTGCGCCCGAAAGAAGATTCAAGCTATCTATAATGATGGACTTTCCTGCGCCTGTTTCACCTGTAAGCGCGGTCATTCCCTTGCTAAATTCAATATCAAGGCTCTTAACCACCGCCACGTTCTCTATATGCAAGAACTCTATCATAGCTCAATCTCCTTTCAAAGTTAAAATGTTTTCATAAGCTCTGTTATCTTTTCATTAAGCTCCTTGGAATCTTCCACGCTTCTTGTAACGATTATAATAGTATCGTCGCCTGCAACACAGCCAAGTATGCTGTGCATATTAAGGGCGTCAACGGCAGAAGCCACCGCCTGCGCCATTCCAGGATAGGTCTTTATCACTACGTTATTGAGCGAATAGTCCACCTGAAGTATAGAGTCCACCATAGCGTTATTAAGCTTAACGTTACCCGCGTGATGCCTTCCTGAATTTACGGAATAGCGGTAGGTACCTCTTGCGGTAAGTGTCTTTGTAAGCTTAAGCTCGCGAAGATCTCTTGAAACCGTCGCCTGAGTTACCTTAAAGCCCTCGCTCTGCAGACGGCTCATCATATCCTCTTGAGTTTCTATCTCGTATTTTGATACAAGCTCAAGTATTCTTGTCTGTCTTTGTGATTTCATATCTACTCTCTCTTTATATAAATTTCTTCATACGTATTTTGGAATAAAAATCGTCGTGCTTTATTCGGAGAAGCTTTGCACTTATTGACGATTTCGTTATTACTACGGTATCTCCGTAGAAGAGATCAAAGGTCGCCTTTCCGTCAACGGTTACGTGCAGAACCTTTTCTCTGATGCATACGTTCTTGACCTCAAGGGTTGCGCTGTCGGGAAAAATAAGCGGTCTTGCAACCAACGAATGAGGACAAATGGGAGTTACGCAAAAGCAGGAAAGCTTGGGGTCTACTATGGGTCCTCCCGCCGACAGCGAATATGCCGTGGAGCCCGTGGGGGTTGCCACCACCAGACCGTCTGCTCTGTAATCGCTTACAAGCTTACCGTTATCAGAAAGCTCAAGATCGATTATTCTTGCGGTTGCGCCCTTTGCTATTACCGCCTCGTTAAGAGCATAAGCCGAGAATCGACTCTGTCCCTTAGCGGACCTTATTTCTACTCTGAGCATAGCTCTTTCGTCGAAATAATATTCTCCGTTGAATATCTTATCAAGCAGGTCGAGCTCGGTCATTTCAAGCTCGGTCATATATCCTACCCTGCCCATATTTATACCGAGTATGGCAATTCCCGCAGGAGTTGCTCTTCGAGCCGCCTCAAGCATTGCTCCGTCACCGCCTATAACTATGGCAAGGTCGGTGTCGGCATATATCTCATCGGGTGTGAGATAATTAAACTTTGCTATGTGATTGCGGCTTCGCATTATTCTCTCTCTGTATGCCGCAGGAATATATATAGCGTCGGCATAAGGCTCTATCTTCTTTGCCACGCTCATTGCCGCCGAAAGCTTTTCGGGAATATTGCAATTCGCGATTATGGCAATCTTCTTTATGTTCATTGTTTGCCTCTCTTTAAAGTGCAGTTATTCTTTTTATGGTCTTATCGTCTATAAGTGGCTTCAAGCAGGGCTTCTTCACGAAATATGCGAGATACTCCCGATTTCCGTCGCCGCCCTCAATAGGTGATTTTATAAGGCCAAGACAGTCAAATCCATTTTCCGCAGCACAGTAAATAACCCTTTTTGCCGCCAAAAATCTATATGCTCCGTTGGTGACCACGCCATTTTTACCAAGAGCCTGTCTGCCTGCCTCAAATTGAGGCTTTATAAGGCTGACGAATATTCCTCCTTCGCGCAAAACACTTGCCACAGGAGGGATTATATATGTCTGGGAAATAAACGAAACGTCGGCTACAGCCACGTCACATAAGCCCTCGGTAACCTCTGCATTAAGCTCACGGGCATTGAAATGCTCTACCGAAAGCACTTTGTCATTTGTCCTCAGGCTTTCGTGAAGCTGATCGATTCCCGCATCAACGGCAACCACTCTTGCCGCTCCACGCTGAAGCAGACAGTCGGTAAATCCGCCTGTAGAAGCGCCCACGTCAACTGCCTTTTTGCCATTTACGTTTATCCCAAAGGCATCAAGCGCTGCTTGAAGCTTTACTCCGCCTCGGCTGACGTATGGAAACACCTGCTCGATGATCACCGTATGCTCTACAGTCTCATTTACGGGAGCAGAGGATTTTTTAATTACCTCTCCGTCTATCTTTACAGCACCGGCATCAATAAGATCCTGAGCCTTCTTTCGGCTTTGGGTATATCCCGCCGCCGTCAAATACACGTCTGCTCGCATATTACATTATAAAGAACATAGCGGCGCCAACGCCAATTCCAAGCAATGCGCCCATAAACACCTGAAGAGGTGTATGTCCTACCAGCTCCTTAAGACCGATATTCATAAGCTCGTGGTCGCCCGAGAATATCTCCTTTGTTATCTTGTTAAGCAGCGCCGACTGCTTTCCGGTTTCGTATCTTACGCCCGAAGCATCTATCATTACTATCATAGAAAGGATAGCGCAAATTGCAAAAACAGGTGAGTCAAATCCGTATCTGAGTCCTGCAGATGTGGTAAGCGCCAGAACCGTTGCAGAGTGTGAGCTGGGCATTCCTCCCGACGAAAACAGTATCTTGGTAACGCTCATTTTTCCGTTCTGGTACAAACCTGTAAATATCTTTATTACCTGTGCAATAAGCCAGCCGAGCATTGCGCTCATAAGCATATAATTGCCAAAAAAGTCCTTTAAAGATTCTAATACTATATTCATTTTCTCCTCCTGCAAATCAATTGTTTCTGTCCATTAAAAACTTTGCAAGCTCAACAAGCATGTCCGAGCCCTTTATGTCGGATATATCTCCTATCGCATCATCTGTCAGTCTTTGGGCATATGCTTTTGCTTCCTCTATCGAGAAAAACGAAAGGAAGGTAGTCTTTCCGTTTTCTCTATCTGATGAAAGGGTCTTCCCTACGGTCTCCTCATCTCCAAGCACGTCGAGAATGTCATCAATGACCTGAAAGGCAAGTCCGATATTTCTTGCATAACGCGCAACTTTTTGGTACTCAGCGGTTTCCTCGCCGTGTCCCGCAGACAATGCGCCAAGACAAGCGGAAAGCTCTATCATCTTACCTGTTTTCAAGGAATGAAGCATCAAAAGCTCTTCAAAACTGAGCGCTCTGCGCTCTCCCTCGATATCGGTGACCTGTCCGCCTATCATTCCCGCATCACCTGCATGCTCTGATATAAGGGATATTGCCTTAACAAGAGCCTTTGGCTCTACGAAATAATTCTCTGTCGCCGCCAGAAAAGCGTTGGTAAGCAAAGCGTCGCCTGCCAGCACCGCGTTAGCCTCACCAAAAACCTTGTGATTGGTGGGTTTTCCACGTCGCATATCGTCGTCGTCCATACAAGGAAGATCATCGTGGATAAGCGAGTAGGTGTGTATCATCTCCACTGCTATGGCAAACGGCATAGAAGCCTCAAGGCTTCCGCCAAGCATACGGCAGACCTCGTTTACCAGAAACGGACGTATTCTTTTTCCGCCCCCCAACAAGGAATATATCTGCGCTTCCTTTATCGTCGCAAGGCTTCCATCGTTGCTTTTTTTGTTAAAAAAGGTTTCAAGAGCCTTCTCGGTCGCTACGCTATTCAATTTTAATGCTTCTTTTACGTTGCATCCGTCACAGCTCATTTTCTTCTCCGTTTCAATCTATGCTTTCTGCTTTGAAATCCTCTTCGCTAAGTTCTCCGTTAGCTGAAAGCTGTAATATCTTTATCTTTCTTGCGGTGTCCTCCAGCGTCTTATTGCACACTCTGACAAGACCTACACCCTCCTCATAAAGAGCAAGAGCGCTCTCAAGGCTAACGCCTTCTCCCGAAAGCTCCTGTGTTATTCCCTCAAGACGAGCCATTGCCGCCTCGAAATCTATATTTTTCTTTTTATCACTCATTGTTATTCTCCTTTCGGACAGCCCTTTTCTTTGCTTTGCTGATATCGGTAACCGTAGCCTTTGCCTCACCGTCGGTATAAAGTATGCTTATGCTATCTCCTACGGCAATCGACTTCACCGAGGATATAACGCTTCCGTCATCCTTTTTACTGACACTGTATCCTCTTGTCAGTACTGCAAGGGGATTTATAGCGTCAAGCTTACCGATAGCGGCGCCCAATCTGTCACTCTGCTTACGGTAGATCTCTGTCATAGAACGCTCAAGCATTTGATATCTGTGCAAAAGCATTTTTCTTTCGTTATCAAGTCTTGCAGAGGGAGAACAAAGCTCTATCTGCTTTGAAAGATTATCAAGCTTACTTCTTTGCGCCGTCAAATAACGTGAAAATGCATTCTCAACACGGACAAATCCGTCATCGACACGCATCTTTATCTCTTCTCTGTCGGGAACGGCTATTTCTGCCGCCGCAGAAGGGGTCGGCGCTCTTCTGTCTGCCGCAAAATCGCAAAGCGTAAAGTCGGTTTCGTGACCGACAGCCGATATTACGGGTATCTCAGATGCAGCAACCGCGCGTACGACACGCTCGTCATTGAACGCCCAGAGGTCCTCGATAGAGCCTCCGCCTCGTCCAATTATTATAACGTCGCAGCTCTTATCGGCATTCAGGTATTCAAGACCGCCGCAAAGAGATTCGGGAGCATCTGCACCCTGCACCAACGAAGGATAAAGCAATATCTTCGCTGAGGGCCATCTTCTGCCCGTTACGTTTATCATATCTCTTACAGCCGCGCCTGTGGGCGAGGTTATAATGCCTATGCAGTTCGGTATTTTAGGAAGAGACTTCTTTCTTGCATCAAGGAAAAGTCCCTCCTCGGATAGCTTTCTAAACAGCCTCTCATATTGAAGCTGAAGCTCACCGACTCCGTTATCGGTCATTGCGGAAACGTATATCTGACATTTTCCGCTCTTCTCATATATTGATATTCTTCCGTACGCCGTCACCTGCATTCCGTTTTTCGCAACAAAGCGCATATTACTTGCCGCTGAACGGAACATTACCGCCGATAGCTCGGAATCTCTATCCTTAAGTGTAAAATAAAGGTGTCCGCTGGTATGGTATTTAAGATTTGATATTTCGCCCGTGACGCTTATGCTTGACAGCAGAGCGTCGTTATCCATCAGCATCTTTACGTATCGGTTAACGTCGCTGACAGACAGCGTTTGGGTATCCCCAAAGTACATCAAATCCCCTCCTCCATAGCTTTAAGTCGGCACAAAAGCGCCACTCCCGCCCCATTATCGGCGGAAAATTCGGGCTCTGCAAAATACGCTTCAAATTTTGAAGCAAGCTCTGCCCTCATCAATTTGTTTGACATTACGCCTCCTGCAAAAAGTACCGGCATTTCTCCGTGCCTCTCAAGAAGCTGCTCTGCCATTTTTGAAAGTGTTCTGCAAATAAAATCGAAAACGAACGCCGCCGTCTTGTTTCTATCGCCGCTCTCCTCGAATATCTTTTTTGCGATATTCTCAACCCCCGACAGACTACAGGAGCCGTCGGTTACACATATATTCTTTTTCTCAAGCCTTCCGCTGTATTCAGCGGCAAGCTTTTCAAGCTCTCTTCCACAAGGAAACGAAATACCCATCATAACGCCTACACGGTCTATTGCCTGTCCTGCGTTTATGTCCTTAGTTTCACCTACAAGTTCAATATCAAAATCGGTCTTGCTCTCGTTAGGTGTCACCAGCAAAGCCTCAGTAGTGCCGCCTGAAACGTGAAAAGCAAGAAATCTTCCATTCATAAGATGCTCAAGGGCCCCAGATGAATAGGCAACAGCCATAATGTGACCGTTCTGGTGCGCCGTTTCGTATACACGAAGGGCCGAAGGCGCGGCAATAGCGCGAGCCGCTACCTGTCCGCAAAGGAAGCAAGGCATATACGAGTCCTCAGCCTTTCTCGGCGTTGCAGAAACGCCCACAGCCGCAGGAGTATAATCCTTCAGTACCTTTGCCAGCTTGTCCATAAGCACAGGAAGATTTTTGGTGTGAGCAAAAACAGCGTCCGACTGTCTCAGCCCACGCTCTCCCTCCTTTACGGGAAGCGGAAGCTTAAGGTTTGCCACTATCTCGCCGTTGCCGTCACATACCGCCACCGAGGTGGTATAATTGCTGGTGTCAACGCCTACGTAGCATTTTTTATTATTGCTCATTTCTGAGCCTCAAGCTTGTCCTTAACTGCGTTGAGAACTCCGTTAACGAATGCCTTCGCCTTGGGGTCGTCAAATTTCTTGGTAAGCTCAATAGCCTCGTTTATAGATACGTTGCAAGGAATGTCCTCCTCAAAAAGCATCTCATAGGTAGCAAGGCGCAAAATTGAGCGTGAAAGTCTGGTAAGTCTGTGAGTCTTCCAGCCGTGAGAGCTTTCGCCTATAAGCTCGTCGATCTTCTCTCTGTTTTCGCATACGCCGAAATAAGCTCTCTCTACGTATTGGTCCTTGGGTATCTCTCTGTTTTCAGCAGAGGTAGCAAATACCTCCGTGGAGCTTTCATCTCCTCTAAATTCGGTCTCAAAAAGCAATCCTACAACTATTTCTCTTGCTTCTTTTCTCTTAAGTTCGCTCATCTGACTGATTTCCTTTCTATTTCAAAAGCCTTTTTGGGCATAAATAGCCATACTAATATTATATATCTATTTAAAGAAAAAGTCAATAAAAAATGAATATTTTTAATAATTATTCATTAATTTTTGCATAAAAAAGAACGACTTGGAAATCCAAGTCGTTCTTTTTAAATTACTGATTGTTGGTGAGCTTTGCAATCTCTTCAGCGAAGTTCTCTTCTCTCTTCTGAATACCCTCGCCCTTCTCGAAGCGATAGAAGCCGGTAACCTTGATGCTTCCGCCAAGTTCCTTAGCGGTGTTCTCAACGTACTTGCCAACCTTCATATCGTCATCCTTGAAGTACTCCATATCGAGCAGGCAGTTGTTCTCGTAGAACTTGCCAAGCTTACCGATAACCATCTTCTCAAGAATGTTAGCAGGCTTGCCAGCGTTCTTGGGATCGTTAGCCATCTGAGCAAGAATGATTGCCTTCTCTTCCTCGATAACGGATGCGGGAACCGACTCTCTGTCAAGGTAAGGAGTGGTGAAAGCACCGATCTGGAGAGCGATGTTCTTAGCGAATGCTGCGAACTCGTCCTTAGCTGCAACAGCTGCGTCAGCCTCAAAGCTTACTACAACACCGATGCTGCCTGCGCCGTGAATGTAGGTGCTGGTGAGACCCTCAACTACTGCGAAGCGGCGAACGCTGATCTTCTCACCGATAACGAAGATCATTTCCTTGAGCTTAGCGTCAACAGTGATATCGCTATCAACGTAAGTAGAAGCGAGAAGCTCCTCTACGTTTGCGGGCTTGTTTACGATAATGGACTTAAGAATGTTCTTTACGAACTCCTGGAAGGATGCGTTCTTAGCAACGAAGTCGGTCTCGGAGTTAACCTCAACGATAGCGGTAACACCGTTCTCGCTCATTACGTCAACGATACCGTCTGCTGCAATTCTGGTAGCAGCCTTTGCCTCTGCCTTGAGCTCGCCTCTCTTACGGAGGATCTTTATTGCTTCTTCTGCGTCGCCGTTAGCCTCAACAAGTGCCTTCTTGCACTCCATCATACCGATACCGGTCTTAGCGCGAAGCTCAGCAACGTCCTTTGCGGTAATGTTTGCCATGTCTTTATATTCCTTTCTCGTTTTTAAGTTTTTTAACGATGATTACTCAGCGTCTGCCTCAACCTCAGCCTCTACTGCCTCGGTGAGCTGCTCGCCCTGCTTACCCTCGATAACTGCATCAGCAAGTACAGAGGAGATGAGCTTGATTGCGCGGATAGCGTCATCGTTACCGGGAATTACGTAATCAGCATCGTCGGGATCACAGTTGGTGTCAACGATTGCAACTACGGGAATGCCAAGTCTCTTTGCCTCAAGAACAGCGTTGTGCTCCTTCTTGGGGTCAACGATGAAGATTGCAGCGGGAAGCTGATCCATGGTCTTGATACCGCCATAGTTCTTCTCGAGGTCGAAGATCTCCTTCTGCTTTGCAGCAACTTCCTTCTTAGGAAGAAGATCGAAGGTTCCGTCCTCCTGCATCTTCTCAAGAGCGTTAAGACGACCGATAGATCTCTTAATGGTCTTGAAGTTGGTAAGCATACCGCCGGGCCAACGAACGTTTACGTAGTACATGCCACAACGAGTAGCCTCCTCCTTGATAGCGTCTGCAGCCTGCTTCTTCGTACCAACGAAGAGCACGTTGCCGCCCTCAGCGGAGATGTCACGGATGAAGTTATAAGCCTCATCAAACTTCTTAACGGTCTTCTGCAGGTCAATGATGTAGATACCGTTTCTCTCGGTGAAGATGTACTCCTGCATCTTGGGGTTCCATCTTCTGGTGTGGTGTCCGAAATGAACACCTGCTTCAAGCAACTGCTTAATTGAAATAACAGACATTTTCTATGTCCTCCTTCGGTTTTTTCCACCATATCACTTCAGGCGGCTTATTGCCCGACGGGCAACACCGAACCGCTCAATTGGGATATGTGTGTATTATTATTTTTACGTCGGATATTGTCCGAGCGCAAATTACGGTTAATTATATCATAAGGTTATGATTTTTGCAACACCAAAAGTAAAAATTTACACTTTGTTAACATTTGTTTTTCCCTTTATTGACAGTACGCGGAACAATACCGCAAAAGCTGCCGCAGGAACCAATGAAAACAGCAGATAAAATACCCCTATGCTGACTATTCCGAAAAGATCTCCCATAGGTGTAAGCAAGCAAAGAACAGTAAACACAAGGAATACTCCTCCGCCTATGATCGCAATTCTATTTTTGCAAAGTCTTCTCCAAGCGATCTTATCTGTGGAGTACACGCAAACCAATGCAACTATCTGCATAAGAGCAAGAGATATAAAGGTAAATTCTGCTTTATAGATATAGGTTCCAAAGAAATCGAATATTGAAAGAATTCTCGGCAGGATCAAGGTAAGCGCGCTTCCAACAACTGCGCATATCATAAGCGCGGGATTTGCTCTTACAATATCCACAACGCTTTGTTCTCCAAGCTCTCGCTTACTTCTTCTGCAATCGGCAGAGCTTCTTCGGGGATCATACATAAATATCATAAGCGCAAATATATCCATCACAAAGCCCAAGAAGAGCAGTTGTCTTGCATCTGCCAGAGTCGTTCCAAAGAGCATTGGAAACGCTATTGCGATCAGACGCATTATTTGAACGCAAACAAGATAAGTAACGTAGTTCTTCAGGTTTGCATATGCAGATTTACAAAAATCAATGGTTCTTGCCAGAGGCTCAAGACCTCCCTTTGCGTTGTTGGGTCGCATAAGTAATACGTCCGCCTTGGATCTTACCACCTGTGTACAAGAAGCACTGCTCTGCTCTCCGGGAACCTCCATCGAGCGTATCTCCTCCTCGAGATGTCCAAAGGACGCTATTCGAATAGGCGCGCATGATATAAACACGTCGGCTATGTCCATAACCTCGGAAGCGTAATCGGAAAATCCAAGCACAGCAAGAGTCTTGCCTTGAGCCTTGATGTATCTTGCCAACTCAATTATCATATTGGCATCAAAGCCACAATACTCATCATATCTTCCAAAGCCGTAGGTAACCGTGTGACCCTGTCTTAAAAAATCCCCTGCATAGGCTCTTCCGCCCTTTCGCAGTATCGCGGGGATTTCGGGGGCGTGGCGTCGGCCAACACAGTTTGAGAAGGTGATTATCTTTACTCGGTTTCTGCGCAGAGCGCTGACCGATCTTGCAATGGTAGTGTCTATTCCCTCACGAAGGATAAGCATTCCCGCAAAGGTGTACTGCTCGCCATCCCTAAGCACGAATACGACGGGGTATCTTCCCTCGGCTACGTATCCCTCATATCTGTTCAAGAGCGAGGTTCTTCCCTCTTCGGTTATATCTCTTCTTACTCCACCAAGAATTACAGAGGAGCAAATTTCCAAAAGCTTCTTGGATGCAGCCACCGTAAGCTCTCGTCTTTCACCTCTATCAGTGTAGGTAAGCACGTCGGATATTCCATCTGCCTTCGGCACATACGAAAGCATATTGCAGCGTATTGCCAATGCCTTAGCGTCGGCTTGACTCTTAGTCATAAACTCACTAAGTCCTGTCTGCAAGAGATCGTATCTGCTTGCTCCCGCAAGAGCAGGTGCCTTAGCACGGGCAACCGAATAAAGAGCTATCATATCAGAAAGCGCCTTTGCGCTTTCTCCGAAATGCTCGAAATCGTTGGTATCGCCGTCAGCCGTTGCAAGGCTATCAAAATGGAGTATACCGTCGGTGGTTATGCTTCCGTCAAGCATGAACAGATAATCCATGTCCGCAAGCTTATCAAAGGTAGCAGCAGAACGTATCACGCAAGGATTTTCGGAGAGCGCCGCCCTACGTATAAAGCGACCGTAAAAGCCTATAAAAAGATTGGCGCATCTTGAAAGCATAGAGGTAGCTCCAAGTGCCAGCACTACTGTAAGCACCTGCGAAAGCAGTATCGTTCCACCCGTAAAGTGACCAAACAACAGACTGAATATACAAAAAGGAAGGATCAAAAGCAGAAAAAGCATTCCTACCTTCGAAAAGCTCTTCTTTAATGAAGACAGTCCTTCGGGCAGCTCAGCCGAGGGCTTGTACAAAACACTGCCATTTCTTGCACCAAGATATGTATACTCTCCAACCGCAACGACAATAGCTCGTCCGCTTCCCTCCTCCACGGTAGAACCGGCGTGGAGCATATTAATCATATTTTCGGCGTAAAGCTCGTTCTCACTCACAGCGGCACCCGCATATTTTTGCAGGCGCTTCTCATTGCGCTTATCGGTCTTCATTTTTACACAAAGTCCATCTGAATGCACAAGTCTTGCATCGCATCCAAGGATATCTCCGCGCTCAACGATGATAACGTCACCTACCGCAACACTTGAATAATCGGTGACATAAAGCTTACCCTCTCTTATTACTCTTGCCGTAGGAATGAAAAACTCTGCCATAGAGTCAAGGGTTCTTCTATCTCTAAAATAGATTGGAAAGGAAATTCCAAGATTTACTGCTGTCAGTATCAGCAATGCAATTCCCATTGTAAGATCGCTTTCAAAGAAAAGCGAAAATACCGACACCAATAATAAAAGGATAAGGAAGAAATCCGACAAGAGATCGAGAAGTATTTTGTCAACGCCCTTTTTCTTAACCGAAAAGAAGGGCTTAATCTTATTATTTTGACAACGAGAATTAGCCGCCTTGACTGAAAGTCCTGAGGCGGCGTTGGTCTTTAATTTTTTCTCGATCTGTTCGACCGGCATTGCAAACCATTTCTCGTTCATATTCAAATACACTCTACTACTAATTTATCTTCTTTTCTGGAATATCCCAGCGAGGCTCCGCATATCTTTCTGCCATAATCCGAGATTATAGCCTCAGCCAGCTGATCCTCCACGTTTGCACGGATATATCTTCTCATATTTCTCGCGCCGTACTTGCGAGAATAGGAATTCTTGGCAATATGCGCAAGAGCGGGAGCGGAATACTTAAATTTGATACCCTTCTCAGCAAGAGCCGAAGCAAGCTCGTCAAGCATTATCGCCGCTATTCTCTCAAAGTCCTTCTCGTCGAGAGAACGGAAGGTGATTATCTCGTCAACCCTGTTTATAAACTCAGGGCGCAAAAATCCCGAAAGAGCCTTCATAGTCTTGCTCTCGGAAAGAGTATCCTCCTCACCGAAGAAGCCCACGGTAGCGCCCGAATTGTCGGAGCCCGCGTTGGTTGTCATAACTATGACCGTATTTTCAAAGTTGACCGTCTTACCCTTTGCATCGGTTATTCTTCCGTCGTCAAGTATCTGAAGAAGGATATTGAGCACGTCGGGATGCGCCTTTTCGATCTCGTCAAAAAGAACTACCGAATAGGGTCTGCGTCTTATCTTTTCGGTAAGCTGACCCGCCTCGTCGTATCCTACGTATCCGGGAGGCGCTCCGATTATTCTCGATACCGAATGCTTCTCCATAAACTCGGACATATCAAGTCTTATAAGCGTTTCGGGAGAATGGAAGAGGTCAGCTGCAAGAGTCTTTACAAGCTCGGTCTTACCTACTCCCGTAGGTCCTGCAAATATAAAGGATACGGGCTTTCTCTTATAGGAAATACCTGCGCGGTTACGCTTTATTGCCTTTGCAACGGCGTTCACCGCCACGTCCTGACCAATGATCTTTTTCTTAAGTCTTTCGGCAAGCTTATCTATTCTCTCAAACTCATTCTCGCTTATATCGGTTGCGGGAATTCCCGTCCATATCTCAATGACCTCTGCTATATGAGCCTCGGTAAGTTCAACGCTCTCACAGGTGGGCTCAAGCTCACGCAGACGTTCGGAGAGCTTTATTTCCTTGGATTTTATCTGGGCTATCTCCTCATAGCAACGCTGAGCCGCCTTATCGTCGGAGGGTGCCTCTACCTCAAGAACCTCTCTCTTTTCACGAAGGGCAAGAAGCTCCTCGCGTATCTGCTGAGTTTCGTTAAGCTCAGGGCTTGTAAGCGAAAGGTGAGATGCCGCCTCGTCAAGAAGATCTATCGCCTTATCGGGCAGATATCTGTCGGTGATATATCTCTCCGAAAGAGTTACCGCTCTGCTTACAACGTAGTCGGATATCTTTATGGAATGGAATTCCTCGTAGTAATGCTTGATACCCTCAAGCATCTTGATGCTCTCCTCAATAGAGGGCTCTCCAACGTTTACAGGCTGAAATCGACGCTCAAGCGCAGTATCCTTTTCGATATACTTTCTGTACTCGTTAAGCGTAGTTGCGCCTATTATTCTTATCTCTCCTCTTGAAAGGGCGGGCTTAAGAATATTTGCCGCATTTACACTTCCCTCGGAGTCACCTATTCCAACTATATTGTGAACCTCGTCGATAACAAGAATGACATTGCCCGCCTCCTTAACCTCGTTGAGAAGGCCGAGGATTCTCGACTCAAACTGTCCTCTAAACTGAGTTCCCGCAACAAGCGCGGTCATATCCACAAGGTATATCTGCTTGCCCTTAAGCTTGTAAGGAACGTCGCCGTCGGCTATTCTTTGCGCTAATGCTTCGGCAATAGCCGTCTTTCCTACACCGGGCTCACCAATAAGACAGGGATTGTTCTTCTGACGTCTGCAAAGTATCTGTATAACTCGTGCAAGCTCCTTATCTCTGCCGATTATTCTGTCAAGCTTTCCATCCGCCGCCCTCTTAGTAAGGTTACGGCAGTAGGTGTCGAGGAACTTATATTTCTTAGGCTTCTCCTCGCGCTTTTTCTTATCGCCCTTAGGCGCGCCAACGTTCGGCTCGGGCATAGGGAATCCTACGTCCTTGAAAAGCTGAGGCAGATCAATAGCAGGCGCTCCGCCCTCCTCTAGGTCGTCGTTATCGGTAGGCACTATTCCCTCCTGCATCATATTTTCAAACTCAGACTCCATATTTTCAAGCTGATCGGGAGATATTCCAAGCTTACTCATCATATCGCCCATCATATTATCTATCGGAACTCCAAGCTCCTTAGCGCATTTTATGCAAAGTCCTTCGTTTGTTTTATTGCCGTTTTCAAGCTTGGTGACGAAAACCACAGCAACTCTCTTGCGGCATCTTGAACACATTACCATAATTTATATAACAAAGTACCTTCGTACTGTCCTTTCGGAATTTATTTTATAACGTCCCTTATCTTGCTCTTCTCTATCTCTTCCTTCTTCAGCTTGGAATAGTGCGTAACGTAACCAATGAATGCGCTGAGAGCAAAGATCACTGCGGGAGCAAAGAGAAGGATCTCTGCCAGCAGATTTCCCTCGAGAACGTCTTTGAGCGCCACGGATATTACAACGGTAGCGTAAAACAGGCATACCGCCGCCTTTCCGTACCACTTGCTTACCACTACTACGCTTCGTCTTCTTATAACTATCCAGCCCATAATAAGGGTAGCGCCCTCCTTGAGGAAGAACGGAACAACAAACCAGATAGGCACTATTCCGTAAATGCAAAAGCTCACCAGAACCGTGCACTGCATAAGCTTATCCGCAAAGGGATCAAGTATCTTACCAAGATTGGTTATCCAATTAAATCTTCTAGCAAGATATCCGTCCACCACGTCGGTAGCTCCGGCGATAACAAATACTATAATTGCCCACACGGGAGAATTTAATCCGAACAATACGAACACGAATACAAACACGAGAAATATTCGTATTATTGACAAAATATTTGGAATGTTTTTAAGCTTCATTATGTTTACCATCCTTATTTGCTTGGTATAACTTTTATGTTTCAAAAGAAATATTTAAAAATAACAGAGTTCTCTACAACAGAATACATATCTGCCGAAGGAGCTACAAGAGATACAACAGCCGATATTATATCAAATACAAAAGCAAGCGAATACAATGCGGCAATACCGAAAAACAGACCTAAAAGCGCTCCGAGCACCTTATCCGTAAGCTTACCTGCAAATCCCTTTACCGTTATTTTTGATATAAGTCTTGCCAAAAGCGATAACAGTAGATAAAGAACTGCAAACACCGCAAGTGTGCCTATCACCGAAGAGATCGAAGTGTTTATTTTTTCAAGAGTTCCGCTTGATATGGAATTGCTTTTTATGATCTCCGGAAGCAACGCTCTTCCAAGAGCAGCGCCAAAAAACCTTGCTATGATAATCGAAGCTATCAAAGCGCAAAGCTTCAGAGATGATCTTACAAAGCCTCTCCATAAGCCAATAAGCACGAACGCCCCCACGATCACGAGAGCAAATATATCAACCGCTGTCACCACAGTTCTCCTTACTTACGTCAATAATATTATTTCTTGCCAAACACAAGATATTCAGCTCTTGCTTCTCCACAAACTATCGCAGTATCTTTACTGTAAACAAGCATCTTTCCGCTGTCCGAGGGGAGAAATTCGTATTTATCATTCCCTGTATCTACCCTTACAACTCCCGATACGGTTCTTACAAAGACAAATTCGTCCATTATTTTTACAGCAGAAACATTTTCGTCAATAGTACCGCTATATATCTTTTTTCCCTTTCTGTCAAAGGAAATTATATTCTTTCTTATTCCGTTGCCGGTTACGACTACTACGCCCTCACGCGACGCGTCAAAGGCATTGAGCTCGGCCTCTCCGAATTCCTCTACCGTCTTTTCATTAAAGCTCTTATCGTATATTCTTACTGTGCGATTTGTTATAACCGCTATGCTTCCATTGTCCAAAAAGCTGCATTGCAGAGGAAATTCTCCCTCGAGATTTATCTCCTTAAGCTTTCTGGCACTTGAGCTGCTCTCTACGTCGTATATACAAACCGACGTACGTCCCGTGCCCTCTCCCGCATCGTAATAAAGCGATGCAAGGCGGGTTTCAGAATCATTAAGCGCTATATCAAACACGAAGCGACTGTCGGGAATGCTTCCGCGAAGCTTTATGTCCTCTCCGTATAAGTATATGACGGTCTTAGCATCGTTTTGTCTTACCGACAAAGCAAACGCTCCGCCATCATTAAAGCAAGCGTCGGTTATGGGACCGTTCAGGCTTTCGTGATATATTTTTGAGAAGGAATTATATACAGAAAACGCCGCTCCAGCCGTATCATACACTAAAACGTACTTATCGCAGGCTATTACGTTGGGAGAATAATATTCGTTATTATTCTTCAGCGTTCTTCTGCCTCCTGCGGTAAATATTGATACCGTTGACGGCGATGCGCTTACCAGTCCACCCTTGTAAAGATCGAATTTCTGTCTTTGGTCGGAATCGTAAGAAAGCACCTGATAATTCGATGTGTTACTATCTGCCGCCGCAGAAAAATCGCGCAAAAGATAGAAGAAATTGTCGTATGTTATCTCCTGATAATTAGTCGCCAGTGAAACAGCCAAAAAGGCGGCAAGTACTATCCAGAGAAGTCTTTCGGTTATCTTATAAAAGGCAGATACAGACGCATAATAAACGTCACCCGCTCCCCTAAAGTCCTCTTGGCTCAGCACTCTTTCCTTTTGAGGCTCAGGGTCGAAAAAATCACCGACCTTACCTAAAATATTGAGCTGTGTATCGTCGTTTTTATCTCCCCTTATTTTCCCGAGGAGCTCTTTCATATTAAATTTCAAATCATCGCTCCTCCTTTCGGGAAATAGCTTAATAAACCACTCTGTTTAAGAACAGTCCGTGAGGCGCGGCGGTGCTTCCCGCCTTGGTCCTATCACACGACAGGGTTATCTGCTCGATATCCTCGGGGGATATCTTTCCGTAAGCCACGTCAAGAAGCGTTCCAACGAATATTCTTACCATGTTGTAAAGAAATCCGTCGGCGCTCACACGGAAGGTGATCATTCCGTTCTCCTCGGTAACCTCGGCATCATATACCGTTCTTACGGTATCCTTTATTTTAGAATCCGCCGCCATATAAGAGGCGAAATCCTTTTTTCCTATCAAAAGCCTCGCGGCCTTCTTCATATTCTCCAGTCCCTCGGCAGTTATCGGCTTAGGGCAATGCCAGCTTCGGTCTGCCAAAAAAGGATCTCTGTATGGTCTATTCCATATTTTATAGACGTATTCCTTATATTTGACGTCATATCTTGGATGGAAATCATCATCGACCTCCTCTGCAGAAAACACCGAGATATCCTCGGGAAGTCTTACCGACAGAGCCGCGGCTATTCTCTTTGTAGGAATAGTGGTAGGCAGATGATTTTCCTTGCGCTTGGTAACCGTAACACAAAACTCGTTAGCATGAACTCCGCTGTCGGTCCTGCTACATCCTATTATGTCGCAATCATATCCAAAAAGGTCCTTTGCCGCCTCGTTGAGCTTCTGCTGAACGGTAATGCCATTGGGCTGTACCTGATATCCGCAGTAGTTTGTGCCCAAAAAGGAAAGCTTCAACAATATCTTCATAAGTCCTCTTATATAGTGTATCCTATTCTCAAAATATTAAGCCAGATAAGTCCTGCGCCAAATACGAGGATAATTATCAAAGGAATAATATCCGTAAACTTTAGGTGTCTTACAGTCATTCTTGTGCGGCCTTTATCGCCGTTATAGCATCTGCACTCCATCGCCGTAGCAAGATCCCCAGCTCTGTTAAACGCCGAAACGAAAAGAGGTATCAGCACTGGAACCAGAGCCTTGGCTCTTGACACAAGACTTCCGCTGGAGAAGTCGGCGCCTCTCGCCTTCTGCGCCGTCATTATCTTATCGGTCTCCTCTGCAAGCGTAGGAATAAAGCGAAGCGCTATGGTCATCATCATAGCAAACGAATGTACAGGCACTCCTATAAGCTTCAAGGGAGAAAGCAGATCCTCAATAGCGTTCGTCAACGTTATCGGTGTGGTAGTATAGGTCAGGAACATTCCCGTTCCCGCTATCAGCGCGATTATCCTGATAAGGATAAACAGCGCGGCGTAAAGCCCCTCCGCATATATACGGATAAACATCCACTCAAACAGCAGAACCTCGCCTGCAGTCCAGAAGATATTGAGCGCCGCAGTAAATGCAAGCACGAATATCACAGGACGAAGCCCCCTGAAAATAATTTTGAAGGGTATTCTGCCGATCGCTATGATAAAGAGCGTAGACGCAAGCAAAAGCGCATAGCTCAATATGTTTTTACACAGGAAGGAGCAGACTATATATAGTATGGTCAATATTATTTTTATTCTCGGGTCGAGCTTATGAAGCGCCGAGTTTGCAGGATAATACTGACCGAATGCAATACTCTTCATATCTTAAATCAACCAATTTCCTTGTAAAGTTTTATTATTTGTTGAAAAGCGTCCTCGACGGTATAAGCGCCGCAATCAAGGTCTATACCCTTTTCCTTAAGGATAAGCAAAAGCTTAGTGACCTGAGGTATATCAAGTCCTACATCCATAAGCTTTGAGGAGTTGGAGAAGACCTCTGCGCAATCGCCCTCAAGCATTACTTTGCCCTCGGACATTACGATAAGTCTGTCGCAATAACGAGCCATATCCTCCATACTGTGGCTGACTATAACCACTGTCTTTCCACTCTTCTGCTGGTAGTCCTTTATATTCTGGAATATAGCCTCGCGTCCGCGGGGATCAAGCCCTGCCGCAGGCTCATCAAGAACAAGCACGTCGGGGCGCATAGCGATGATTCCCGCTATTGCCGCGCGGCGCTTCTGTCCTCCCGAGAGATCAAAGGGAGATCTCTGCAAAAGCTCGCTGTCAAGCCCTGCAAACTCTGCCGCCTCTCGAACGCAAGCGTCTATCTCGCTCTCGTCAAGTCCCATATTACGGGGCCCAAACGCGATATCCTTGTATATAGTTTCCTCAAAAAGCTGATACTCGGGATACTGCATTACAAGTCCAACACGGAAGCGCACCTTTCGTATTTCCTTGTGCTTCTCCCAGATGTCCGCTCCATCGAGAAGAACCCTACCGCGATAGGGCCTGAGTATTCCGTTGAACATCTGCACCAGCGTGGATTTGCCCGAGCCTGTATGACCGATGATACCTGTCAGTCTGCCCTTTTCTATTTTGGCGCTGACGTCATCAAGAGCCTTTATCTCGTAAGGCGTATCTTTACCGTGAAAATAGCTTATATTTTCAAGCGTTAATTCTGACATTTTTTCTTTCCTTTAAGCTTTTTTGTTTTTGAGGGAGTTTACAATAAGATCTGCACAATCCTCTATGTCCACACACTCACCGTCAAGACAAATACCCGCATCGCGAAGACGGTGTACAAGCTCGGTACACTGAGGAATGGCAAGACCGCAAGCACGAAGCTTATCCTCTTGCTCAAACACCTCCGAGGGAGTTCCTTCAAGTATAGCCTCTCCGTCGTCAAGAACGATTATTCTATCCGCTCTTGCCGCCTCCTCCATATAGTGGGTTATCATTATTACCGTAATTCCCTTTTCCTTATTGAGGCTTACGATAGAATCCATTACCTCTTTTCTGCCAAGAGGATCAAGCATTGCCGTGGATTCGTCAAAGATAATGCACTCGGGAAGCATAGCCATTACTCCCGCAATAGCTATTCTCTGCTTTTGTCCGCCCGAAAGTCTGTGGGGCTCGTGCTTTGCATACTGGGACATGCCCACGTCCGAAAGAGCCTTGTCAACTCTCTCTCTTATCTCTGCCGAGGGGATACCGAGGTTCTCAGGGCCAAACGCCACATCATCCTCAACGATAGTAGCTACAAGCTGGTTGTCGGGGTTTTGAAAGACCATTCCAACCTTCTTGCGAAACTCAAGGATCTCTTCGTCGGTGATATCCTCTGCGGTTATCTCCTTACCGTCAATAATTATCCTGCCTCCCGTGGCAACGAGTATCATATTAAGAAGCTTAGCAAGTGTGGATTTACCCGAGCCGTTATGCCCAAGCACCGCCACAAATTCGCCTCGCTTTATTTCAAGTGAAAGATTTTTAAGCACGGGGGCTGCGCCCACCTCGCCATCATCGTAAAGATACGAAAGGTTTTCAACCTTGATAAATGCTTCGCTCATATCTTTCCTTTCATCAAAAATTATTTTTTGTTGGTATTATACCATCTTGCACTTGCTCCGCAAGGAATTGCAAGTCCTGTCTGTGTTGCTCTGAGCCCCAGCTCCTGTGCCTCAAGCTTGCCGCCGTATCTCGACACTACCTTAAGGCCGAGAATATACTGCATTGCCGCAGGCGAAAGACCTGTGGTATAGGAGTTTACAAGGAAGAACAAGGGCTCATTGGAAAGAAGGCTTGCCGCAAGTCCGATAAGCTCGTCAACGCTGTCCTCTATCTTCCAAACCTCTCCCGAGGGTCCTCTTCCGTAAGAGGGGGGATCCATAATAACTGCATCGTATTTGTTTCCGCGGCGTATCTCACGTTCAACGAACTTCTTACAGTCATCAACTATGTATCGAATAGGAGCGTCTGCAAGACCCGAAAGAGCCGCATTCTCCTTTGCCTGAGCTACCATTCCCTTTGCAGCATCAACGTGTACCACAGAAGCGCCTGCCGCCGCAGCCGCAACAGTTGCTCCACCGGTGTATGCAAAGAGATTAAGCACCTTTATGGGACGGTCAGCCTTTCTTATAAGCTCAGAGAACCAATCCCAGTTTGCCGCCTGCTCGGGGAAAAGTCCCGTGTGCTTGAAGCCCATAGGCTTCAGGCAGAAATTCAGCGAGCCGTAGCTTATATTCCAGGTTGCGGGCAGAGTGTTCTTCGCCCAGCCTCCGCCTCCTCCCGAGGATCTCTTATATACCGCATCCGCGTTTCTCCACGCCTTGTGCGACGCGGCGTTTTTCCATATTATCTGAGGATCTGGACGGCGCAAGATATACTTGCCCCATCTTTCAAGACGCTCTCCGTCAGAGGCGTCAAGTAATTCGTAATCCTTCCAATTATCTGCTATCCACATAAAAGTATCTCCTATTTTTGATTGTAATATTGCGCCAGTCTCGAGCCACCCGAATGAGCATGGCAAACGGCAATGGCAAGAGCATCCGCGGTATCGTCGGGCTTTGGAGGCTTTTCAAGTCCCAAAAGCATAGTCACCATTGTGATAACCTGCTTCTTTTCGGCTCTTCCGTAGCCTACCACCGCCTGCTTTACCTGAAGCGGAGTGTATTCATATATATCCACACCAAGGCTCCTTGCGCACATAAGTATTACGCCTCTCGCCTCAGCGACACGAATTCCCGTGGTTATATTGGTGTTGAAGAAAAGCTCTTCAACAGCCATTTGATCGGGCTTGTATTTCTCAATGAGCTGCTTAATGCCTTGATAGATAAGACAAAGCCTGTCCTCGGTAGGGGTATGCGCAGGTGTTTCTATGGAGCCGTACCCAAGAACCTTGAACCGTGACGCGTTATATTCTATAACTCCCCAGCCGACTATTGCCAGTCCCGGGTCTATTCCAAGAATTATCACCCTTATCCCTCTCTTTCGAAATAAATATCCAAATTATATTTTACCACAAATTTTCCTATAAGTCAAACAGAATTTACTAAATTGTTAAATTTGTTATACTTATTTACAAATTATTGATAATATGATAAAATAATATTAATTATTACAATAAGAGAGTTTGATATGAACATTGTTAAGTATCGTTTAGGCGACGTTATTGAGCTTCGCAAGGAGCATCCCTGCGGCGGGAAGCAATTTAAAATAATACGTGTGGGCGGAATTATGAGAATAGTCTGCCTTGGTTGCTCAAGAGATATGGAAATAGACCGTATCAAGCTTGAAAAGGCTACCAAAAAAATCATCTCTTCCGTGGAGGACACTACCATATGACGGGTAAATCAAATATATTCACGGGAATACATCCGAAAAGATTTTTAAAGGGTCTTCAGCAGAGGCTCTACCTCTCCCCCTCTCTTTATCTTCTTTTCTGCTTCCTTGTTCCCGTGGTAATGATGTTCTTAATGTACAGTATCCTCTGGATAGCGCGCGGAGGTGACGGCACACCCTTGGTACTTGACCTTAACGCTCAGTACGTTTATTTCTTTGAGGCGCTTCGAAACTTCGTCTACGGTGACGGAAGTCTGCTCTACTCCTTCAGCCGTTCTCTCGGCGGAGAATTTATGGGCATATACGCCTATTATATGGCAAGCCCTCTCACTTATATCGTTGCGCTCTTTCCTCAAGACAGAATACAGGAAGCGGTGCTTTGCCTGCTTCTTCTGAAGACAGGACTTTCGGGTCTTTCCTTTGGATATTATCTACACAAGCGCACACGCCGTCCCGAAAAAATAGCTGTATTCACATTTTCTCTGCTCTATGCTCTTATGGCATTTGCGGTAGTGCATCAAAACAACACCATGTGGATAGACGCGCTTATCTGGTTGCCACTGTTAGCTTACGGTCTTGAGGAACTGGTAAGCAAAGGAAAATATAAGCTTTACACCATTTCGCTGGCTATGATCCTTATATGCAACTACTATATTGGATATATGGTGTGCATCTTTGCAATACTTTATTTCTGCTACTGTTACTTTTCAAAGTCCACTCAGGAGATAAATCCCCAGAATAAGCCTCTGCACTTTGTTCGTACAGGCTCTCGCTTTGCAGGATTTTCACTGCTTGCGGCAGGCATCTCGGCGTTTATGCTTATTACGGCATACTACTCCTTAAGCTTTGGAAAAAGCAACTTTTCAAGTCCCAACTGGGGTAAGATGGCAAAGTTTGAGATACTCGATTTCCTTTCGAAATTCCTCCCCGGCGCATACGACACGGTAGAGCCCGAGGGACTCCCCTTTGTATATTGCGGACTTCTCGCCCTTATTCTTCTTCCAGTTTATTTTGTTGCAAAGAAGATATCCACACGCGAAAAGGTCGCATCGGCATCTCTCCTTGCAGTATTCGTTATTTCCTTCTTCGTAAATCCTCTGGATCTTATATGGCACGGCTTCTCGGTTCCCAACTGGCTCAATGCAAGATACAGCTTCCTGTTCTGCTTTGTGATACTCGTACTGGCATATAAGGGATACGGCAACCTCAAGCACGTAGGTGAGAAATTCCTTTTGGGAATAGGCGGCGCTTTAATCCTGCTTATTGCAGTATTGGAAAAATACGAATTCAAATCCTATATAAATCTTGACAATTCTATCACTATCGGCAGCGAAAGAATAGACGGTGAAACTCTGTTTAAACTTGGATGCATATGGGTATCGGTAATATTTACCGTAGCGCTTATCGTGCTTCTTTGCGTAAAAATACGAAACGGCTCTGAGAAAACCCAAAAAAGCATTTCTGCAATTATCTCAGCCGTGGTTTGTGCCGAGCTTATCATAAACGGAGCGGTATGCCTGTTGTGGTTCAACGCCGACGTAGTCTTTGCAAAATACAGCAAATATCAAAGCCATCTTGCCGAGCTTCGTCCCGTAGTTGAGCAGCTTGAGGAATACGACGACGGCTTCTACCGTGCTGAAAAGACCAATCACAGAACAAAGAACGATAACATGGCTTTGGGTCTTAAGGGACTTACAAACTCCACCTCGACCCTCAATTCTGACGCTATTGAGTTCACAAGGTTTATGGGATACACAGGCAGAGCGCATCTTACCATGTATAACGGCGGCACACCGCTTAGCGACTCCCTGCTTGGCATCAAATACGTTATCGACACAAAAACCTCTAAGAAATTCTCAAGCATCTATCGCCCTGTGGGCGAGATAGAAAGCGACGAATACAACGTCTACAATAATCCTTACGCAATGTCACTGGCATACGGTGTTGACGAAGCTATGAAGGAGTTTAATTTCTCATCGGAAATCAACAGCACCACCACTTACTTTAGCGAGTATAATTCCCTGATCAGTTCAATGCTCGGTCAAGAGGAGCCCCTTGAGGTGTTCAAGCCTATTCGCATAACCGAATCCTCGTCCAAGGACTGCGAGGAAACAAGCAATCTTACTCAGACGACCTTTAAGACGGCAGAAAACGGAACGGGAATCGTAGCCTTCAGCTATCAGGCGTCCTACACCGGTAACTACTATTTTTATTCTCCCGTAGTAAGTCCCAAGGAGATAACCGTTACCTTTAACGGAAGCGGTGATAAGATCAAATATCTTGGCGGAGATACCAACCACATTCTCCATGCAGGATATCATCAGCAGGGCGACGTGATAAGCGTGGTAATAACTATCCCCAAGGACACCTCGATCACCTTCAGAAAGAACCTTAATTTCCTTTGGTATCTCGACGAGGAGATATACGAGGGTGCAATGCAGACCCTTCTTGACGGTCCTCAGCTCGCCATTGACGAAAGCTCCAAGGATCATCACATTACGGGAAGCATAAGCACCTCAAAGGCATCGCAGATGATATTCACCACCATTCCCTACGACGAGGGCTGGACGGTATACGTCGACGGCGTTGAGGTTGAAATTTACGAAAGCGTAAACGCCCTTATGTACTTTGATATTGACGGGGCTGGAGAACACGAAATAGAGATGAAATACTTCCCTGACTGCTATAAGCTCGGAATTATCATTTCCGTATGCTCTACCATGCTCTTTATAGCAATCTGCGTAGTAGACTATCTGTTGAAGAAAACTCTGATGAAAAATAAGATCCAAAGCTATCCCGATGAATACTGGGTGCTTGAGGATCTCGACAACGACAACTAAAAACAGGAGTAATTTTATGTTTTACTATATAAGCGGAAAGCTTGCCCACCTCGACCCGTCCTTTGCGGTAGTAGACGCGGGAGGAGTTGGATACAAGCTCACCATATCGGGAACGACCCACGCGTCAATGCCCTCATACCTGACCGTCGCAGAGCCTCCTACGGTGAAGCTCTACACGTATATGTCGGTAAGAGAGGACGGAATTGAGCTTTTCGGCTTTTCCAGAGAAGATGAGCTCTCCACCTTCAAAATGCTTATAACCGTATCGGGCGTAGGTCCTAAGGCGGCGATTTCCATACTCACTCAGCTCACTCCTCAAAAGCTTGCTGTAGCTATCTGCACCAACGACACCAAGGCGATAGCAAAATCCAACGGCGTA
Source organism: Eubacteriales bacterium (assembly GCA_045632105.1). Lineage (GTDB taxonomy): Bacteria > Bacillota > Clostridia > Oscillospirales > CAG-272 > HGM12713. The sequence continues at coordinate 25,529 of JAZQVZ010000017.1, forward strand.
GGCCCCAAGACCGCGGCAAGAATCGTGCTTGAGCTTAAGGACAAGCTCCAGAAGGAAGCTGTTATCTCCGATGACGGAGAGGAAATGATACTTGCAGAGGCTACCGGCGCATCTGCATCGGGCAAGAAGCGTGACGCTGAGGATGCGCTGACCGTTCTTGGATATTCAAGAAGCGAGGTCGCAGTTGCTCTTCGCGGAATAGACACAGACAAGCTTGAGCTTGACGATATAATCCGTATGGCGCTCAAAAAGCTTATGAGATAAGGAGGAACGAATAAATGTTTGAAGAAGAACTCGACTTTGAAAACCGAATAATCACCACCTCCTACACTCACGAGGACAGCGACACAGACACCTCTCTCCGCCCCAAGACACTTGAGGATTACATAGGTCAGGACAAGGCTAAGGAAAACCTCAAGATATATATCGAGGCGGCTAAAATGAGAGGTGAAAGCCTTGACCACGTGCTTCTCTACGGCCCTCCCGGTCTTGGAAAGACTACGCTTTCCAACATTATCGCATACGAAATGGGTGTAAACATAAGAGTTACCTCGGGTCCCGCTATCGAAAAGCAGGGCGACCTTGCGGCTCTCCTGACAAATCTTTCGGAGGGCGACGTGCTGTTTATCGACGAGATACACCGCCTTTCAAGATCGGTTGAGGAGATACTCTACCCCGCTATGGAGGACAACGCCCTTGACATCATCATAGGAAAGGGCCCCTCGGCAAGAAGCATTCGTATCGACCTGCCCAAGTTCACTCTTATAGGAGCCACAACAAGAGCAGGACAGCTCACCACTCCTCTTCGCGACAGATTCGGAGTTATGCTCAAGCTTGAGCTCTACTCCCCCGAGGAGCTTACCACCATCGTTATGAGAAGCGCAGGAATTCTTGGCTTCGATATAACTCCCGACGGAGCATACGAGATAGCATCCCGCTCAAGAGGTACCCCCCGCGTTGCAAACCGCCTGCTCAAGAGAGTAAGAGATTTCGCTCAGGTCAGCGGAAAGACTGTGATTGACAGTCAGATAGCAAACTTCGCTCTTCAGCGCCTTGAAATAGACCATCTGGGACTTGACGACACCGACAGAAGAATGCTTGAGACCATTATCAAGTTCTACAACGGCGGCCCCGTAGGACTTGAAACCTTGGCGGCGACAGTTGGCGAGGAGGCGATCACTCTTGAGGACGTTTACGAGCCCTATCTGCTCCAGATAGGATTTTTGAGCCGTACCCCCAGAGGAAGATGCGTGACCAGACTTGCCTACGAGCATCTTGGCATTCCCTATCAGGCGCCTCGCAGCGCAAAGCAATCCGATCAGCTTGATATGTTTGATAACTAAAGCTAAAATCCCCCGTACCTCGGGGGATTTTTATTTATTGCTAATTTTTTATATAATATCGTAAAAATTATTGCTAACCCCTTGAAAAATCCGTCGAATTGAGTTATACTATATTAGATTGGAAATATCATTAACTTTATATTTTGGAGGTATATTATGGCAGAATCTCTTAAGAAGCTTTCGGGCTTTGACGGCGTGAACGGTCCCGTTCTCACCATTGTTATGGACGGCGTAGGACTTGCCCCCGACACTATATCCAATGCGGTTGCAGGCGCTTACACTCCCACTCTTGATATGCTTATGGCTAAATATCCCTGCGTTTCTCTCAAGGCTCACGGTACCGCGGTAGGTCTTCCCTCCGACGACGACATGGGCAACTCCGAGGTTGGTCACAACGCTCTCGGCGCAGGTCAGGTCTTCGCTCAGGGCGCAAAGCTTGTTTCCAACTCTATCGAGTCGGGCAAGATGTTCACCTCTGACACTTGGCAGACCGTAGTTTCCAACGTTAAGACCAGCGGCGGTGTTCTTCACTTCCTCGGCCTTTTCTCTGACGGAAACGTTCACTCTCACATCGATCACCTCAAGGCTATGATAGTAAAGGCTAAGGATGAGGGCATCTCTAAGGTAAGAGTTCACATTCTTATCGACGGTCGTGACGTTGGCGAGACCAGCGCTCTTGACTATATCCTTCCCTTCGAGGCATTCCTCTCCGAGCTTCGTTGCGACAGCTTTGATATAAAGATCGCATCGGGCGGCGGACGTATGAAGATAACCATGGACCGTTACGAGGCTGACTGGGCTATGGTTGAGCGCGGCTGGCAGACCCACGTTCTCGGCGAGGGCAGACAGTTTGCATCCGCTGAGGAGGCTGTTAACACCTATCGCGCAGAGCTTGGCGTTATCGACCAGGATCTTCCCGCATTCGTTATTGCTGAGAACGGCGCTCCCGTTGGCACTATCAACGACGGCGACAGCGTAGTATTCTTCAACTTCCGTGGCGACCGTTCCATCGAGATCTCCAAGGCGTTTGACGCTCCCGCAGGAGAGTTCGATAAGTTCGACCGCAAGAGAGTTCCCTCTGTCGTATATGCAGGTATGCTCGAGTACGACGGCGACCTTCACATTCCCCAGAGATACCTCGTTTCTCCCCCTGAAATAACCAACACCATGAGCGAGTACCTTGCTCTTTCGGGTGTTAAGCAGCTGGCTATCTCCGAAACTCAGAAGTACGGTCACGTAACCTACTTCTGGAACGGAAACCGCTCTGGCAAGTTCTCCGAGGAGCTTGAGACCTATATCGAGATCCCCTCTGACGTAGTTCCCTTCGAGCAGCGCCCCTGGATGAAGTGCGCTGAGATCACCGATAAGCTTATCGAGTGCATCGAGAGCGGCGAGTACAAGTACCTCCGCGTAAACTTCCCCAACGGCGACATGGTAGGCCACACAGGATCTCTCCTTGCTACCAGATGCTCTATGGAGGCTCTTGACCTTCAGCTTGCAAGAATCCTCAAGGTTCTTGATAAGGTAGGCGGAGTTGCTCTTATCACCGCTGACCACGGAAACGCTGACGAAATGTACGAGATGGACAAGAAGTCTGGTCTTCCCAAGGCTGACAAGAACGGCAACTTCAAGTCCAAGACCAGCCACACTCTCAACCCCGTTCCCTGCATCATCTACAACAACGTATGCGCTGACGCTTACACCGTTAAGGAGGACAAGGGTCAGTTCGGTCTTTCCAACGTTGCCGCTACTATGGTAAACCTTATGGGTTATGAAGCGCCTGCAATGTGGGACGAAAGCATTATCGACGTAAAATAATTTTAAAGAGGTGGAAAATATGAGTACCTTACACGTTATCGATCATCCCCTGGTAGTTCACAAGCTCTCTATTATGAGAAACAAGAAGACCCCCTCCAAGGATTTCAGAATCCTTCTTGACGAGATCGCAATGCTTATGGGCTATGAGCTCACTCACGATCTTCCTCTTGAAGAGATCGAGATCGAGACCCCTATCCAGAAGACTAAGGCGTACAGAATTTCGGGAAAGAAGCTTGCTATCGTTCCTATTCTCCGCGCAGGTCTTGGTATGGTAGACGGCTTACTTAAGCTTGCTCCCGTTGCAAAGGTTGGTCACATCGGTCTTTACCGTGACTC